>NZ_MECT01000036.1:0-11534 GCF_001722145.1 Shigella sp. FC1544 | reverse complement strand
CGAAGGGGCGATTGCCCGGCAGCATGATGTCCAGGCGATTCACAATCTGGTGAAGAGGTTCTTTACGCTCAAGCGCCATGCCAACAATACACCAGACCATCATTTCGAGGGGAAGACGGCGCTTGCGTAGCGTTACAGTACCTGATTCGGCAAGGCAACGAGAGATGAGTTCGGGGTCGAGGTAATCCCCCAGAGAAGTCAGTGGGTTACGCAGAGAATCGTAACGGGATACCAGATCAAGAGCCTGTCCAATGTGCATAAAAAAATCCGGAAACAAGTGAGCGTTTCCGGATTCTTACACAGCCACTGGATCGGTCAACTGATCCTTAACTGATCGGCATTACACCTTTTCGGTGGCGTTTTTTATCGCCCACGCACTACCAGCGCCTGGTCCAGCTCGCGATACGCTTCAACCAGTTTCTCTAGTGAAACGCGACTTAAACCGCTGGGATTTGGCAGCACCCAAATCTGCGTCGAACCAATGGTGAGCGTTTGTTTCCCCCACTGTGCACCGCGCTGGCTGAATCCCTGTTCATATGCTTGTTTGCCCAGAATCGCCAACGCCTGCGGCTGATAATCTTCAATTTTTTCAATCAGCTTACGCCCACCTGCGTGCAGCTCCTGCTTTGAAACTTCATTGGCTTGCACCGTTGGACGGTCTACCAGTTTGGTGACGCCACAACGATAATCCAGCAGATGCTGTGCCTCCTGCGGCTTCAACTGACGGTCGGTAAACCCGGCCTGATATATCACCTTCCAGAAGCGATTTGCTGGATGAGCAAAGGGAAAACCAGTCCCGGCGGATGAAAGCCCAGGGTTGATACCGCAAAACACGACCCGTAACCCTGGAGCCAAAATATCCTCAACCATATTTACTCCTTTCTAACATCACCAGGAAAAGTATAACGGATTGAAAATACATTGTTTATAAAAACAGCAGGCGCACGGTAATGGCTGGATTGCGACACGGAGTTACTTTATAATCCGCTACCATGGCCCCTTAGCTCAGTGGTTAGAGCAGGCGACTCATAATCGCTTGGTCGCTGGTTCAAGTCCAGCAGGGGCCACCAGATATAGCAAAGGCTGACGAGAAATCGTCAGCCTTTTTCTTTTTATATATCAGTTACTTTGCGTGCCAGTAAGCCGCTGCACGTACCCGCTGTGGGTCATACTGTTCCGCTTCAAAGCGGCGGCTTAAATTCTTAACGACTTTACCTTCGCCGGTTATCCAGATGAAGTAATCATCGGCAGGGATTTGCATCTGCGCCAGACGCGCATCTACCGCCTGCTCATCATGTGCCAGCCATTCGATATTAAAACCATCAAGGTGCGCGAGATAATCCTGACAGGCGTTATCCCGCACGCTAACCAGCGCACTAACTTGCGGTTTAACGGCAAGTTTGCTCAACGTTTCCAGGCGGCGGCGCAGTGCGGGCATTCCGGATTCATCGCAGACATACAGCTGATACGCGTAATCTTCCGGCACCACCAGCGAACCGCGCGGACCAGCCACCGTAAGTTTATCGCCCGGTTGCGCCTGCATCGCCCAGCCGCTGGCGACCCCACCGTCGTGAATAAAGAAATCGATCGCCAGTTCATGGCGTAGTTCGTCATACAGCGGCGTATAGTCACGCGACGGTGGGCGTGGTCCTTCCGGCCAGACGATGCCCTCTTCCGTTACCGTTGGCGGCACAAAGTGAGCGTCAGGTTGAGGAAAGAAGAGTTTGCTGTGATCGTCAAAGCTGCGCGATGTAAAACCGTCCAGCGCCTCGCCGCCGAGGACAATGCGCTGAAAACCGGCGCTGATGCGCTCAACGCGTAACACAGTCAGTTCACGGAAGCGCAGATCATTGCGAACGCGCTGCGGGTAGCGGGGGGAGTTATTCATTGTTATCGCCTTCGTGATGGTAATCAGATATATCTAAATAATTTTCGTAAATGATAATGATTGTTAATCATGATAAATGCAAGCGATTAGTAGAACTGATATGTCTATAGTCTGATAAGACGAACCGCCTCTTCTCAGGCATCATTACTCAACGCCGGATGCGGCGTGAACGCCTTATCCGGCCTACGTGTGAGATGAGTCCACATTTAAAAATCATTTTTATTCTTGCAAGAGTGCTCATATCAGATATAAATTAGATATATCTAATTAAGCAAAAGGAGGCTGATATGAGCCATCATCACGAAGGGTGTTGTAAACATGAAGGCCAGCCACGCCATGAGGGCTGCTGCAAAGGTGAGAAGTCAGAACACGAGCACTGCGGACACGGTCACCAGCATGAACACGGTCAATGCTGCGGTGGTCGCCACGGTCGCGGCGGCGGTCGTCGGCAACGTTTCTTTGGTCACGGTGAATTGCGTCTGGTGATTCTGGATATTCTCTCGCGCGATGACAGCCACGGTTACGAATTGATTAAAGCGATTGAGAATCTAACCCAGGGGAATTACACCCCAAGCCCGGGCGTCATCTACCCAACGCTGGATTTTCTGCAGGAGCAGTCGCTGATTACCATCCGCGAAGAGGAAGGTGGTAAGAAGCAGATTGCGCTGACCGAACAAGGCGCGCAGTGGCTGGAAGAAAACCGCGAACAGGTGGAGATGATTGAAGAACGCATCAAAGCGCGTTGCGTTGGCGCGGCGCTGCGCCAGAACCCGCAAATGAAGCGGGCGCTGGATAATTTTAAAGCGGTGCTGGATTTACGCGTCAACCAGAGCGATATCAGTGATGCACAAATAAAAAAGATCATTGCGGTGATCGACCGCGCCGCTTTTGATATTACGCAACTGGATTAATCGCCGCATCCGCCAGTGGCGCGGTGCAATTGCCGGATGCGACGCTTGACGCGCCTTATCCGGCCTACACCCGCTACACACCCCGCAGGCCTGATAAGATGCGCCAGCATCGCATCAGGCATTGTGCTCCAACCGCCGGATCCGGCATACCGATTAATGCAGCACCGTCACCGCGTCTTCCAGTCGGCTGGCGCGGTGTTTCACCATCGCCGACACCTGCGCACTCTCTTCCACCAGCTCAGCATTTTTCTGGGTGATCAGGTTAAGCTCATCCACTGCACGGGTCAGGCTGGAAAGCCCATCGGCCTGTTCCAGCGTTGAATGGCTAATCTGGGCGATCAACTGGGTGACGTTTTTCACCTGTGCCACAATATCTTCCATCGTCCGTCCGGCGGCGTGTACCTGCTGCGAACCGGATTGCACCTTATCAGCACTGGCATCAATCAGCTTGCGAATATCGTTGGCAGCATTAGCGCTGCGGCTGGCTAAATGACGCACTTCCCCTGCCACCACTGCAAAACCTTTGCCCTGTTCGCCGGCACGCGCCGCTTCCACCGCCGCATTCAGGGCCAGAATATTGGTCTGAAACGCAATATCGTTAATCAGCGAAGTAATGGTGCCAATGCGCTGGGTACTGTCGGCGATATCGTCCATTGTCTTGATCACCGTGGTCATCGCCTCCCCACCCTGCACTGCCGCATTACTGGCGGTGATAGAAAGTTTATCGGCAGCCGACGCCGTGGCAGAGTTCTGTTTCACCGACGCCGCCATTTGGTTCATGGTCGCCACCGTTTGCTGAACGTTATCAACTGTCTGCTGGGTATGTTCGTTCAGTTCATCGGTGCCTTTCGCCAGCGTCTCACTGCCATTTCTGACACTGGACACCTGGCTTGAGACATCGTTAATTAGCCAACGGCACATCAGGCCAAGCTGCCCTACCGCGCGTAATGTCAGTCCCAGCTCATCGCTGCGATTCAGGTGCTCAACACTATTACGCTCTCCGGTCGCCACCTTCAGTGCCTGACGGGCGACATTTTCTATCGGGCGCACAATCTGCCATTCAAAACAAGCGCTTGCCAACAATACCACTAACACACAGAGGAAATACGTCACCACCGGGGCAGCAACAAACCAAAGCATGGCCGCCAGCAAGATAAACATCAGGGTCATCACTCCACGCGCCCGCCAGCGAAGCGGTAATGAAGGCAGTTTACCCAGCCAGCCTTTACGCACCTCCAGGCCTTTATGAATACGCTTACTGGTACGTCCGGCGTTCAGCGCTTTGTACAGCGGCTCCACCGCCGCAATCTCTTCATCCGTCGCCCGGGTACGAATCGACATATAGCCACTGATTTTTCCCTCGCGCACCATCGGTACCGCATTGGCCCGTACCCAATAATGGTCGCCATTTTTGCGGCGATTTTTCACGATGCCGCTCCAGGGCTCCCCTTTTTTCAGGGTGAACCACATATCCGCAAACGCCGCTTTTGGCATATCCGGGTGACGCACCATGTTGTGCGGCTGCCCTTGTAACCCTTGCAAGGTAAAGCCGCTCACCTGCACAAAAGTGTCATTAGCATGAGTGATATAGCTTTGCAGATCGGTAGTGGACATCAGAGTGGTATCGTCCGCCAGCGGGGTATTTTGCTGGGTGACATACGGATGAGAAGACATGTTCGCGTCCTATGCAGGTTATATGGTTGTTAACTTCTTGTCAGAGTTTATGTCGGCCCCGCTGCGGTTATCTTTAACCGATTAATTTGATTTAGATCGCAATTTGCGATTAAAGCACAAATCTAATTCCTTGATTTAAAATACTTTCACTCTGTTACTATACGAAAACGTTAATTATCTTGCCCAAAATCAGGCAATTATCGCCCTGAAAACGTGCATTTGCACAGCAATCATCAAATCCATACCCGACAAAAACCGTGCAAAATAACAACGAATGTTAACAAATAGCATTAAATACTGCGCAAATGATAACCACATTTGTGTTTATCCCGATTTTCGCGATCGCAGCCGGAGTGGCGCAATCCCTGCAATACTTAAATCGGTATCATGTGATACGCGAGCCTCCGGAGCATATTTTGAACAGGTTACCTTCGAGCGCATCGGCTTTAGCGTGCAGCGCCCACGCCCTGAATCTCATTGAGAAGCGAACGCTGGATCATGAGGAGATGAAAGCACTTAACCGAGAGGTGATTGAATACTTCAAAGAGCATGTCAATCCGGGGTTTTTAGAGTATCGCAAATCTGTTACCGCCGGCGGGGATTACGGAGCCGTAGAGTGGCAAGCGGGAAGTTTAAATACGCTTGTCGACACCCAGGGACAGGAGTTTATCGACTGCCTGGGAGGTTTTGGAATTTTCAACGTGGGGCACCGTAATCCAGTTGTGGTTTCCGCCGTACAGAATCAACTTGCGAAACAACCGCTGCACAGCCAGGAGCTGCTCGATCCGTTACGGGCGATGTTGGCGAAAACCCTTGCTGCGCTAACGCCCGGTAAACTGAAATACAGCTTCTTCTGTAATAGCGGCACCGAGTCCGTTGAAGCAGCGCTGAAGCTGGCGAAAGCTTACCAGTCACCGCGCGGCAAGTTTACTTTTATTGCCACCAGCGGCGCGTTCCACGGTAAATCACTTGGCGCGCTGTCGGCCACGGCGAAATCGACCTTCCGCAAACCGTTTATGCCGTTACTGCCGGGCTTCCGTCATGTGCCGTTTGGCAATATCGAAGCCATGCGCACGGCTCTTAACGAGTGCAAAAAAACCGGTGATGATGTGGTTGCGGTGATCCTCGAACCGATTCAGGGTGAAGGTGGCGTAATTCTGCCGCCGCCGGGCTATCTCACCGCCGTACGTAAGCTATGCGATGAGTTCGGCGCACTGATGATCCTCGATGAAGTACAAACGGGCATGGGGCGCACGGGCAAGATGTTCGCCTGCGAGCATGAGAACGTACAGCCGGATATCCTCTGCCTTGCCAAAGCGCTCGGCGGCGGCGTGATGCCGATTGGCGCGACCATCGCCACTGAAGAGGTGTTTTCAGTTCTGTTCGACAACCCATTCCTGCATACCACCACCTTTGGCGGCAACCCGCTGGCCTGTGCGGCGGCGCTGGCGACCATCAATGTGTTGCTGGAGCAGAACTTACCGGCTCAGGCTGAGCAAAAAGGCGATATGTTGCTGGACGGTTTCCGTCAACTGGCGCGGGAATATCCCGATCTGGTACAGGAAGCGCGTGGTAAAGGGATGTTGATGGCAATTGAGTTTGTTGATAACGAAATCGGCTATAACTTTGCCAGCGAGATGTTCCGCCAGCGCGTACTGGTGGCCGGAACGCTCAATAACGCCAAAACGATCCG
The DNA here is from genome assembly GCF_001722145.1 of Shigella sp. FC1544. NCBI lineage: Bacteria > Pseudomonadati > Pseudomonadota > Gammaproteobacteria > Enterobacterales > Enterobacteriaceae > Shigella > Shigella sp. FC1544. The sequence goes on along the minus strand of NZ_MECT01000036.1, from coordinate 5,368 downwards.
CATTGAACCGCCACTGACACTGACCATTGAACAGTGTGAACTGGTGATCAAAGCGGCGCGTAAGGCGCTGGCGGCCATGCGAGTAAGTGTCGAAGAAGCGTAATATCAAATCGGATGGCGATACGACGTCGCCATCCGATCTTTTTATACGACGCGTACGCCCGCAGGCATCATCCGCTCCGGCGTTAACAACACGCTTTCACTGCCGTCATCGGTTTCCGCACACAACAGCATGCATTCCGACGTTTCACCACGCATTTTCGCTTTTTGCAGATTGCATAAGACCACCACCGTTTTCCCCATCAGCTCTTCTTCGCTGTAGTACGGCACCAGGCTGGTCACGGTTTGCAGTGTTTTTTCCCCCACATCAACCTGTACGATGTACAGCTTGTCGGCGTTTTCATGGCGTTTCACTTCCACAATCTTTCCGACGCGCATTTCCAGACGTGCAAAATCAGCGTAAGCCACGGTTTCCATTGTTTCCTTCCTCCGGGTAAAATTTTACTAAACTATAGCAAAAGTTTTTCTCAATCCTGTAGGCTAAAAATGGAGAATGCAGGCGTGATCACATTCGTGAGCCGCTGTGTTACCGTTACAGCGTCAAAGAAACGCGCTTTATTTACTGAAAACAGGTGACCCGATAAGTACTTCCTCTACAATGGGGGCGCACATCAGGGAAAGTAAAAAAGGTAAACATGGCAACACTAAAAGACATCGCAATCGAAGCTGGCGTATCCCTGGCGACAGTATCCAGGGTCTTAAATGACGATCCGACATTGAATGTGAAAGAAGAGACGAAACATCGCATTCTCGAGATCGCCGAAAAGCTGGAGTACAAGACCAGTAGTGCCCGTAAACTCCAGACAGGTGCAGTCAACCAACACCATATTCTGGCTATCTACAGCTACCAACAGGAGCTGGAGATCAACGATCCTTACTATCTGGCGATCCGCCACGGCATTGAAACTCAGTGCGAAAAGCTGGGCATTGAGCTCACCAACTGTTATGAACACAGCGGATTACCAGACATTAAAAACGTCACCGGTATTTTAATTGTCGGCAAACCCACGCCCGCCCTGCGCGCCGCCGCCTGTGCGTTGACCGACAATATCTGTTTTATCGACTTTCACGAACCCGGCAGCGGTTACGATGCGGTGGATATCGATCTGGCACGCATCAGTAAAGAAATCATCGACTTCTATATCAATCAGGGCGTTAATCGTATTGGTTTTATTGGCGGTGAAGATGAGCCAGGCAAAGCGGATATTCGTGAGGTCGCCTTTGCGGAATATGGCCGACTGAAACAAGTGGTACGCGAAGAGGATATCTGGCGCGGAGGCTTTTCCAGTTCGTCGGGTTATGAACTGGCAAAACAGATGCTGGCGCAGGAAGACTATCCGAAGGCACTGTTTGTTGCTTCCGATTCCATTGCTATCGGCGTACTGCGGGCAATTCATGAACGAGGCCTGAACATCCCACAGGATATTTCGCTTATCAGCGTTAACGATATCCCCACCGCGCGATTTACCTTTCCGCCGCTCTCCACCGTGCGCATCCATTCCGAGATGATGGGAAGTCAGGGCGTTAACCTAGTGTATGAAAAAGCCCGCGATGGTCGCGCGCTGCCGCTGTTAGTCTTCGTTCCCAGCAAATTAAAACTGCGCGGCACGACCCGTTAAATCCCCTTACACACTGTCCGGCAATCGTTTTTGCCGGACAGTGCTGCCGTTTATTTTCGTGATCCAGTTAAAGTAAATGCATTTATCTGCTACTTTTTAGTGAAAATTTTACTAAGCTCCCCAGCAATTACACAAACTACCATCACCATGAATGGTTCCGATTTCTCTCTACCGGGAGGCCCTATGAATCGCTGGGAAAACATTCAGCTCACCCACGAAAACCGACTTGCGCCGCGTGCGTACTTTTTTTCATATGATTCTGTTGCGCAAGCGCGTACCTTTGCCCGCGAAACCAGCAGCCTGTTTCTGCCCTTAAGCGGTCAGTGGAATTTCCACTTTTTTGACCATCCGCTGCAAGTACCAGAAGCCTTCACCTCTGAGTTAATGGCTGACTGGGGGCATATTACCGTCCCCGCCATGTGGCAAATGGAAGGTCACGGCAAACTGCAATATACCGACGAAGGTTTTCCGTTCCCCATCGATGTGCCGTTTGTCCCCAGCGATAACCCAACCGGTGCCTATCAACGTATTTTCACCCTCAGCGACGGCTGGCAGGGTAAACAGACGCTGATTAAATTTGACGGCGTCGAAACCTATTTTGAAGTCTATGTTAACGGTCAGTATGTGGGTTTCAGCAAGGGCAGTCGCCTGACCGCAGAGTTTGACATCAGCGCGATGGTTAAAACCGGCGACAACCTGTTGTGTGTGCGCGTGATGCAGTGGGCGGACTCTACCTACGTGGAAGACCAGGATATGTGGTGGTCAGCGGGGATCTTCCGCGATGTTTATCTGGTCGGAAAACACCTAACGCATATTAACGATTTCACTGTGCGTACCGACTTTGACGAAGCCTATTGCGATGCCACGCTTTCCTGCGAAGTGGTGCTGGAAAATCTCGCCGCCTCCCCTGTCGTCACGACGCTGGAATATACCCTGTTTGATGGCGAACGCGTGGTGCACAGCAGCGCCATTGATCATTTGGCTATTGAAAAACTGACCAGCGCCAGCTTTGCTTTTACTGTCGAACAGCCGCAGCAATGGTCAGCAGAATCCCCTTATCTTTACCATCTGGTCATGACGCTGAAAGACGCCAACGGCAACGTTCTGGAAGTGGTGCCACAACGCGTTGGCTTCCGTGATATCAAAGTGCGCGACGGTCTGTTCTGGATCAATAACCGTTATGTGATGCTGCACGGCGTCAACCGTCACGACAACGATCATCGCAAAGGCCGCGCCGTTGGAATGGATCGCGTCGAGAAAGATCTCCAGTTGATGAAGCAGCACAATATCAACTCCGTGCGTACCGCTCACTACCCGAACGATCCGCGTTTTTACGAACTGTGTGATATCTACGGCCTGTTTGTGATGGCGGAAACCGACGTCGAATCGCACGGCTTTGCTAATGTCGGCGATATCAGCCGTATTACCGACGATCCGCAGTGGGAAAAAGTCTACGTCGAGCGCATTGTTCGCCATATCCACGCGCAGAAAAACCATCCGTCGATCATCATCTGGTCGCTGGGCAATGAATCCGGCTATGGCTGTAACATCCGCGCGATGTACCATGCGGCGAAAGCGCTGGATGACACGCGACTGGTGCATTACGAAGAAGATCGCGATGCTGAAGTGGTCGATATTATTTCCACCATGTACACCCGCGTGCCGCTGATGAATGAGTTTGGTGAATACCAGCATCCGAAGCCGCGCATCATCTGTGAATATGCTCATGCGATGGGGAACGGACCGGGCGGGCTGACGGAGTACCAGAACGTCTTCTATAAGCACGATTGCATTCAGGGTCATTATGTCTGGGAGTGGTGCGACCACGGGATCCAGGCACAGGACGACCACGGCAATGTCTGGTATAAATTCGGCGGCGACTACGGCGACTATCCCAACAACTATAACTTCTGTCTTGATGGTTTGATCTATTCCGATCAGACGCCGGGACCGGGCCTGAAAGAGTACAAACAGGTTATCGCGCCGGTAAAAATCCACGCGCGGGATCTGACTCGCGGCGAGTTGAAAGTCGAAAATAAACTGTGGTTTACCACGCTTGATGACTACACCCTGCACGCAGAGGTGCGCGCCGAAGGTGAAACGCTCGCGACGCAGCAGATTAAACTGCGCGACGTTGCGCCGAACAGCGAAGCCCCCTTGCAGATCACGCTGCCGCAGCTGGACGCCCGCGAAGCGTTCCTCAACATTACGGTGACCAAAGATTCCCGCACCCGCTACAGCGAAGCCGGGCATTCTATCGCCACTTATCAGTTCCCGCTGAAGGAAAACACCGCGCAGCCAGTGCCTTTCGCACCAAATAATGCGCGTCCGCTGACGCTGGAAGACGATCGTTTGAGCTGCACCGTTCGCGGCTACAACTTCGCGATCACCTTCTCAAAAATGAGTGGCAAACCGACATCCTGGCAGGTAAATGGCGAGTCGCTGCTGACCCGCGAGCCAAAGATCAACTTCTTCAAGCCGATGATCGACAACCACAAGCAGGAGTACGAAGGGTTGTGGCAGCCGAATCATTTGCAGATCATGCAGGAACATCTGCGCGACTTTGCCGTAGAACAGAGCGATGGTGAAGTGTTGATCATCAGCCGCACAGTTATTGCACCGCCGGTGTTTGACTTCGGGATGCGCTGTACCTACATCTGGCGCATCGCTGCCGATGGCCAGGTTAACGTGGCGCTTTCCGGCGAGCGTTACGGCGACTATCCGCACATCATTCCGTGCATCGGTTTCACCATGGGGATTAACGGCGAATACGATCAGGTGGCGTATTACGGTCGTGGACCGGGCGAAAACTACGCCGACAGCCAGCAGGCTAACATCATCGATATCTGGCGCAGCACCGTCGATGCCATGTTCGAGAACTATCCCTTCCCGCAGAACAACGGCAACCGTCAGCATGTCCGCTGGACGGCACTGACTAACCGCCACGGCAACGGTCTGCTGGTGGTTCCGCAGCGCCCAATTAACTTCAGCGCCTGGCACTATACCCAAGAAAACATCCACGCTGCCCAGCACTGTAACGAGCTGCAGCGCAGTGATGACATCACCCTGAACCTCGACCACCAGCTACTTGGCCTCGGCTCCAACTCCTGGGGCAGCGAGGTGCTGGACTCCTGGCGCGTCTGGTTCCGTGACTTCAGCTACGGCTTTACGTTGCTGCCGGTTTCTGGCGGAGAAGCTACCGCGCAAAGTCTGGCGTCGTATGAGTTCGGCGCAGGGTTCTTTTCCACGAATTTGCACAGCGAGAATAAGCAATGAGGATCATCGATAACTTAGAACAGTTCCGCCAGATTTACGCCTCTAGCAAGAAGTGGCAACGCTGTGTTGAAGCGATTGAAAATATCGACAACATTCAGCCTGGCGTCGCCCACTCCATCGGTGACTCATTGACTTACCGCGTGGAGACAGACTCCGCGACCGATGCGCTATTTACCGGGCATCGACGCTATTTTGAAGTGCATTACGGTAATGACTCCAACTTATTGATAGTGTTTTATGTTCAGATAATGCCCGATGACTTTGTCATGCAGCTCCACCGATTTTGAGAACGACAGCGACTTCCGTCCCAGCCGTGCCAGGTGCTGCCTCAGATTCAGGTTATGCCGCTCAATTCGCTGCGTATATCGCTTGCTGATTACGTGCAGCTTTCCCTTCAGGCGGGATTCATACAG
>NZ_MECT01000035.1:0-11555 GCF_001722145.1 Shigella sp. FC1544 | reverse complement strand
CCGTCGACCGTCCGGCACGGTCCATCACAGTGATAAAGGTTCTCAGTATGTATCGCTGGCCTACACACAGCGGCTTAAGGAAGCCGGATTACTGGCATCAACAGGAAGTACAGGCGACTCGTATGACAACGCGATGGCGGAGAGCATCAATGGTCTTTACAAAGCGGAGGTAATACACCGTAAGAGCTGGAAAAACCGTGCAGAAGTGGAACTGGCCACACTCACGTGGGTGGACTGGTATAACAATCGACGATTGCTGGAAAGGCTGGGCCATACTCCTCCGGCAGAAGCAGAAAAAGCTTATTATGCTTCCATCGGAAACGATGATCTGGCAGCCTGAGTTCACAGATAAAACACTCTCCAGGAAACCCGGGGCGGTTCAAACTCTTTAGAGTAACGTTGGTTTTTTCTGCTCATTATTAGCTCCTTCTGATGCCATTCTATTTCAGGAAGGAGTGTCCGTTAAACTCAGGCTACCTCATCACTCAGGCTGTAGCGGATGTTGCTGCGTGATGCACTGGTAGTGAAACGGTTAGCGTGGCGTTCTGTTCCGGTACGAAAATTACGGCGTTGCTTCAGCATAAAATGACACCTCGTTATTTTGTCATCTGCACGTATTTTTCTGCGCTCCTGATTGTTTTCAGGAAAAGAGCGAAGAGATTTACTGTGCGTCTTGAGTTCTTTTCATCTTGGTTGATGGGAATTGAACCTCTGTCAGCCTGTCTTTTCACTGTGTTAACAGCTTGGTTGGTACGCTTTGCGTAATCTTTCAGGCTTTCTTCAAGTACTGGTAACCCATGCTCATCGCGGTAGGGATAGAACGCTGCTAAACGCTCAAAGTCTGCCTGTTCGTGTGTGTTCAGGACTTTTGCCATGTGTGATAACCTGCGCTATCTGTGGTTGTTTGTGACTTGGTGTACTTATAAGTACACCTTGTGCGCAAGCTTAGTGTACTTATAGGGACACTGTCAATGCTTATCGGTGAAAAAATTAGAGTGATTCGTGAATCAGAGGATTTAACGCGCGAAGAATTTTGCGGCCTGATTGATGTGCCTATCGGCACTTTGCGTCGTTATGAAACGGGGCGGATTGAAAACATAGGGGGCGAAGTGCTTATCAAGATTGTTAATCACCCTCGCTTTTTTAAGTACATGAATTGGCTTATGACGGGAAAAACAAATGAGGCTGCTGGGCAGATCAGTCCCTCTCTCTCCCCTGATGGGCCAGAAAACACATCGTCTTCTCAAAAATCCCGCAAGACTGGTACACAGCCCGGCTAATCATAGAACGCTGGGGGCATGGTGGTCTTGTAACGCTGGGGTTTCACGAATGAGCATAAAATCAATTCCGGGAGGGTATCTTCTTGACATGTGCCCTGAGGGGCGTAAAGGCAAACGCATTCGCAAAAAATTTAAAACGAAATCGGATGCAGTTTTATATGAGCGGTGGGTGCTGGCGCAACAGCATAACAATGAGTGGAAAGGAAACTCTATTGATCGCCGTCCACTGTCAGTGCTTATTGACTTGTGGTGGAAATACCACGGCCAGCTAATGAAGTCAGGGCATAACACGCGCCTTAAATTGCTGCGCTTGAGTGAAGCAATGGATGACCCGTGCGTGCATAAACTTAATACAACGATGCTCACCGAGCTACGTGTGTCCAGGATAGAGCAGGGGATACAGCCCAGCACCATAAATCGAGAGATTGGGGCGTTAAGCGCGATGTTTACCGCACTCATCTCATCCGGCCATTTTCTTAACGATAACCCCGTTCAAGGCCTTAAAGGAATGAAGGTTAACGAGCGCGAAATGGGATATCTGAGTAAGTCTGAATGTGTTCAGTTGCTGGATGCACTGGCTGAAAATCCCGATGAACGACTGGCTGTCGAAATCCTTCTGTCGACCGGGGCGCGATGGGGCGAGGTAGCGGCACTGGAGCAGCGCCGTGTTCTTCATTGTCGAATCACTTTTTCAAAAACGAAGAACAGCAAAAACCGTACCGTTCCTATTTCTGAAAGCCTGTTTGAAAAGATCAAAAAACGGGGCGGGAAACTGGTGTTTCCGACGCTGGATTATTCATTGGTTCGCGATGTCATCAAAACGGTCGCACCTGATGTTCCTGACGGCCAGGCTGTTCATGCGCTGCACCACACCTTCGCCAGTCATTTCATGATGAACGGCGGCAATATTCTGACGCTCCAGAAAATTCTGGGGCACGCAAAGATTCAGACAACGATGATTTATGCCCATCTTGCGCCGGATTACCTGCAGGATGCGGCGAGGTTTAATCCACTAGGAGGTGCTTAAGAGTGAAGTTTCATTTAGATGAACTTAAAAGAATGGCAACGCTCGATAATTTTGCGCGTTTTCTCAATGAGTCGTCTACGAATGAAAAATGTTTGTCGTGTGGCGATACGGATATGTACATGTATTTGACGAATATTGTTGAGGTGGGGCCTGAGCCGAAAACTGCTGAGGAGTGTGATTTAGGCACTTTTGTTATGCTTGATTACATCGGTCCATTTACTGGGTATCCGGGATATGAGGGACATGATCGGGAAAATATCCATAACTATGAATTCCGACTGACCTGTAACAGATGTGGGTTTGTTCATCGTTACTCGGCCCGGGCCTTTATGAACTGGGTAGGCAAGCAGGGTGATGAGAAGTGATGGCAGAGAATGTTGCACATATTTCGCGGTTCAGAAAAAAGAAAGAGAATGCCTATAATGTATCCAACAACCAAGTAACAGGAAGTGGTAATGATGGAGGTGATGGCATGAATGACGACCTTGAACGGCGGGTCAGTTGCCTGGAAAGTGATGTGACTGAAATCAAAAACAACCTGATTACTCTCACCACAAGAAGCGAATCCTTTGCTACCAAATCTGATGTACTGGAGATTCGCGAAGGGTTGAGGCTTGAGATGGCAGAATCGCGCCAATCCCTGAAGTCTGAGATGGCTGATTTACGCCAGTCTCTGAAAGTTGAGATGGCTGAGCATCGTACTGAACTTCAGAAATCATTTGCAAATCAGACTTGGTTACTCACAGGTATTGTCCTGTCTGCGATGGCCGTGCTTGTGGCTGTGGTTACTGTTATTAAGTAAATTTATGGCGGCGATATGATCCACAAAGTGACCACATCCCTGTTATTTGTTGTGGTTGGCTGTGTTTTTGTGTGTCTGTAAGTCTTTGATAATTATCTAACTTGTTGATTTTTACTTGTGTTTATGGCCGCTCTGCGCTTTTTTCTTTTCACTGTCGAAGAGTCACCGTAAAATCAACGCCATGACACTTCAGCAGAACGGATACCATGCTGACACTTGCCCGCCAACAACAGCGACAAAATATTCGCTGGTTATTATGCCTGTCAGTTTTGATGCTGCTGGCGCTTCTCTTAAGCCTTTGCGCCGGTGAACAATGGATCTCGCTAGGTGACTGGTTTACTCCTCGTGGCGAACTGTTCGTCTGGCAAATTCGCCTGCCACGTACGCTGGCTGTATTGCTGGTTGGTGCGGCGCTGGCTATATCCGGCGCTGTAATGCAGGCGTTGTTTGAAAATCCTCTGGCAGAACCTGGACTACTTGGCGTCTCTAACGGCGCAGGCGTGGGGCTTATCGCCGCGGTATTGCTTGGGCAAGGGCAACTCCCCAACTGGGCGCTAGGGCTGTGTGCGATTGCTGGCGCGCTTATCATCACTTTAATACTCTTACGTTTCGCCCGTCGTCATCTTTCGACCAGTCGGTTATTGCTGGCTGGCGTTGCATTAGGGATTATCTGTAGCGCACTAATGACGTGGGCTATCTACTTTTCCACCTCTGTTGATTTACGTCAGCTGATGTACTGGATGATGGGCGGTTTTGGCGGCGTAGACTGGCGGCAAAGCTGGCTGATGCTGGCATTGATCCCCGTGTTGTTGTGGATCTGTTGTCAGTCCAGGCCGATGAATATGTTAGCACTTGGCGAGATCTCGGCGCGGCAACTGGGTTTACCCCTGTGGTTCTGGCGCAATGTGCTGGTGGCCGCGACCGGCTGGATGGTTGGCGTCAGTGTGGCGCTGGCGGGTGCTATCGGCTTTATTGGTCTGGTGATCCCACATATTCTTCGGTTGTGTGGTTTAACCGATCATCGCGTATTACTTCCCGGCTGCGCGCTGGCAGGGGCGAGCGCATTGCTGCTGGCCGATATTGTAGCGCGCCTGGCATTAGCTGCCCAGAGCTGCCTATTGGCGTGGTCACCGCAACGTTGGGTGCGCCGGTGTTTATCTGGTTATTGTTAAAAGCAAGACGTTAGCCGCAAAAAGACGGTCTATGATTAAAAGCTAAGATTTTTCTGACCACACCCAGGAGAAACGATGCAAGATTCCATTCTGACGACCGTAGTGAAAGATATCGACGGTGAAGTGACCACGCTGGAGAAGTACGCCGGTAATGTGCTGTTGATTGTCAATGTCGCCTCAAAGTGTGGCTTAACGCCGCAATATGAGCAGTTGGAGAATATTCAGAAAGCCTGGGCCGATCGAGGTTTTGTGGTGCTGGGATTCCCGTGCAACCAGTTTCTGGAACAAGAACCGGGCAGCGATGAAGAGATTAAAACTTACTGTGCCACCACATGGGGGGTGACGTTCCCGATGTTCAGTAAGATTGAAGTTAACGGCGAAGGACGCCATCCGCTGTATCAAAAATTGATTGCCGCAGCGCCGACCGCAGTCGCGCCGGAAGAGAGCGGATTCTATGCCCGTATGGTCAGCAAAGGTCGTGCACCGCTGTACCCTGATGATATTTTATGGAATTTTGAGAAATTTTTAGTTGGCAGGGACGGATTGGTCATCCAGCGTTTTTCCCCGGATATGACGCCGGAAGACCCCATTGTGATGGAAAGCATTAAACTGGCGTTGGCAAAATAATGTCTATTGTGATGCAGTTACAGGATGTTGCGGAATCTACCCGCCTGGGGCCACTTTCTGGCGAGGTTCGGGCTGGGGAGATCCTGCACCTGGTGGGGCCGAATGGCGCGGGTAAGAGTACCTTGCTTGCACGAATGGCCGGAATGACCAGCGGTAAGGGAAGCATTCAGTTCGCGGGGCAACCCCTGGAAGCATGGTCCGCAACAAAACTCGCGCTGCATCGCGCCTATCTTTCACAACAGCAGACGCCGCCGTTTGCAATGCCGGTCTGGCACTACCTGACACTGCATCAGCACGATAAAACGCGTACCGAACTACTGAATGATGTCGCAGGGGCGCTGGCTCTTGATGACAAACTCGGTCGTAGCACCAATCAACTTTCCGGCGGTGAATGGCAACACGTACGTCTTGCTGCGGTGGTGTTGCAAATCACACCACAAGCCAATCCCGCAGGCCAATTGCTGCTTCTTGATGAGCCGATGAACAGTCGTGATGTTGCGCAACAAAGTGCGTTAGACAAAATTCTGAGCGCGCTGTGTCAGCAAGGACTGGCGATTGTGATGAGCAGTCACGATCTCAACCACACGTTGCGTCATGCGCATCGGGCGTGGTTGCTAAAAGGTGGAAAAATGCTGGCCAGTGGACGCAGAGAAGAGGTGCTCACGCCGCCAAATCTGGCGCAGGCCTATGGGATGAATTTTCGCCGTCTGGATATCGAAGGTCACAGAATGCTGATTTTGACCATCTGATTTCATTAGTATCTTGAAAATCGGGTAATTACGACGCTAAATTAATGCAAGAATAAAAAACAGAGGAACCGTACGGAATGCGTTTCTGCCTTATTTTGATCACAGCACTGTTTCTGGCCGGGTGTAGCCACCATAAAGCACCGCCGCCAAATGCCAGACTTTCTGATTCGATTACCGTTATTGCCGGTTTGAACGACCAGCTACAAAGCTGGCATGGCACGCCGTATCGTTATGGTGGCATGACGCGGCGCGGTGTGGACTGTTCGGGATTTGTGGTTGTGACGATGCGCGATCGTTTCGATTTGCAGCTGCCCCGTGAAACCAAACAACAAGCCTCTATTGGCACGCAAATTGATAAAGACAAGTTGCTGCCAGGTGACCTGGTCTTTTTCAAAACGGGGTCCGGACAAAATGGTTTGCATGTAGGTATTTACGATACCAACAACCAATTTATCCACGCCTCTACCAGCAAGGGAGTGATGCGTTCCTCACTTGATAATGTCTATTGGCAGAAAAATTTCTGGCAGGCGAGACGAATCTAGTATGTCGAAAAATGGACGGCGATGATACATCGCCGTCCATTTACTCCTGAATACAGTAGTATTTTGCAGACAAAAATTCCGTAAATGGATTATTCGTTTATAATCAGGATAATCTAAAAAAAGGACCCCTGAAAAAGTGGTTAACATGGAACAAATGAAAGTTACTCCTTCTGTAATTGTTATGTCTTATGGCCTCATCCCTTTTAGCCGGATACTGAAAAACATCCTTCGAGAGGGACGGTTACCATGAAGATTTTTTTGGAGAATCTTTATCATTCTGATTGCTATTTCCTGCCGATAAGAGATAACCAGCAAGTCCTTGTCGGCGTTGAGTTAATTACCCATTTCTCCAGTGAAGATGGCACGGTGCGTATCCCGACGAGTCGGGTTATAGCGCAACTTACCGAGGAGCAACATTGGCAATTATTTTCAGAGCAGTTGGAATTACTAAAATCATGCCAACATTTTTTTATTCAACATAAACTCTTTGCCTGGCTTAATTTAACGCCACAAGTGGCTACATTATTATTAGAGAGGGATAATTACGCAGGCGAACTATTAAAATATCCGTTTATTGAACTGTTGATTAATGAGAATTACCCGCATCTCAATGAAGGAAAAGATAATCGAGGTCTTTTATCCTTATCGCAAGTGTATCCCCTTGTGTTAGGTAATTTGGGAGCAGGCAATAGCACAATGAAAGCGGTTTTTGATGGTCTTTTCACCCGCGTCATGCTGGATAAAAGTTTTATTCAGCAACAAATCACGCACCGCTCCTTCGAACCGTTTATTCGTGCGATCCAGGCGCAAATTTCCCCTTGTTGCAATTGCATCATTGCGGGAGGCATTGATACGGCAGAAATATTGGCACAGATTACCCCCTTCGATTTCCATGCTCTCCAGGGATGCCTGTGGCCTGCCGTTCCCATAAATCAGATAACGACGTTGGTTCAGCGATAACCCTTCTGTTTGCTGGTGTTTAAGACGAGAGTAACCGTCTACACTATCAAACAGGAGGATCTATGACCCTGTCTTTTGTTACCCGCTGGCGCGATGAATTGCCAGAAACCTATACAGCACTTTCCCCTACGCCTTTAAATAATGCCCGGCTGATTTGGCATAATACCGAACTGGCTAACACGCTGAGTATTCCATCGTCGCTGTTTAAAAATGGCGCAGGTGTCTGGGGCGGCGAAGCCCTACTGCCTGGTATGTCACCACTGGCGCAGGTTTACAGTGGTCATCAGTTCGGCGTCTGGGCGGGCCAACTGGGTGATGGGCGCGGCATTTTACTCGGCGAACAACTGCTTGCTGATGGCACTACAATGGACTGGCATCTGAAAGGTGCTGGCCTGACGCCTTATTCGCGAATGGGTGATGGACGGGCGGTTTTACGTTCGACGATACGAGAAAGTCTCGCCAGTGAGGCGATGCATTATCTGGGCATTCCGACGACCCGCGCGTTAAGTATCGTCACCAGCGATTCGCCAGTGTATCGGGAAACGGCGGAGCTAGGCGCGATGCTGATGCGTGTGGCACCAAGTCATCTGCGCTTTGGTCATTTCGAACATTTTTACTACCGCCGCGAGTCGGAAAAGGTTCGTCAGTTAGCTGACTTTGCTATTCGTCATTACTGGTCACATCTTGAAGATGATGAGGACAAATACCGTCTCTGGTTTAGCGATGTTGTCGCACGTACCGCGTCGTTAATTGCCCAATGGCAGACGGTCGGCTTTGCACATGGGGTGATGAATACCGACAACATGTCGCTGCTGGGACTGACGCTTGATTACGGGCCGTTTGGTTTTCTTGATGATTACGAACCCGGTTTTATTTGTAATCACTCGGATCATCAAGGGCGTTATAGCTTTGATAATCAACCTGCTGTCGCGTTGTGGAATTTACAGCGTCTGGCGCAGACATTGTCACCATTTGTTGCCGTAGATGCCCTGAATGAGGCCCTGGACAGCTATCAGCAGGTTTTGTTGACGCATTATGGACAACGGATGCGGCAGAAACTGGGCTTCATGACGGAGCAAAAAGAGGATAACGCGCTACTGAATGAATTATTCAGTCTGATGGCGCGAGAGCGCAGCGATTATACCCGCACATTCCGCATGCTGAGTCTGACCGAGCAGCACAGCGCGGCGTCACCGCTACGTGATGAGTTTATTGATCGTGCGGCATTTGATGACTGGTTTGCCCGTTATCGGGGGCGTTTGCAACAAGACGAGGTTAGCGATAGTGAGCGTCAGCAACTGATGCAAAGCGTTAACCCAGCTCTGGTATTGCGCAACTGGTTGGCGCAACGGGCGATTGAAGCGGCAGAAAAGGGTGATATGATGGAATTGCACCGCCTGCATGAGGCGCTGCGAAATCCTTTCAGCGACAGAGATGATGACTATGTCAGTCGTCCACCTGACTGGGGTAAACGGCTGGAAGTCAGCTGCTCGAGTTAAAGGCTACTTAGTTAACAGCAGCTTGCCAGCCTGAGTTTTACGGAGCAGATATTCTTGCCCGTCATGATCGATAATCAGTTTGCCATCCGGACCTAACAGTGTCTGGCTGGTAATTCGCCGGATGGGCTGCGGGGAAGCGGTCTTGTGATTGGCATCCGTTTCAGGCGTGAGTTTTCTGCTATCCGTATAACGCATAAAAATTAATAATAATTGATATAACAATGATTCTTATTATCAATATTATGGCAGGCCAGAGCAAGCAGTAATGTGTTGAGAAGACAACAAGTTGCGCAGAAATGCCCATCCCATCAGGAATGGGCACGCATTCAGAAGCGGGTATCTACCGCAGAGGCGAGTTTTTCGACCAGGCGTTCGGTATCTTCCCAGCCCAGACACGGGTCGGTAATGGATTGACCGTAAGTGAGCGGCTGACCGCCGACGATTTTTTGCGTTCCTTCGCGCAGGAAACTTTCCGCCATAATTCCAGCAATCGCCGTAGAGCCATTGCGGATTTGCTGACAAATATCCTCACAAACTTCTAACTGGCGACGGTGCTGCTTCTGGCAGTTACCGTGGCTGAAATCCACCACCAGATGTTCAGGTAAATCAAACTCGTGCAGCGTATCGCAGGCTGCGGCGATATCATCGGCATGATAATTCGGTTTTTTGCCGCCACGCATAATAATGTGGCCATACGGGTTGCCGCTGGTCTGATAGATGGTCATCTGACCATTTTTGTCTGGCGAGAGGAACATATGGCTGGCGCGGGCTGCGCGGATAGCATCCACGGCAATCCGCGTGTTGCCATCGGTACCATTTTTAAAACCTACCGGACAGGAGAGTGCTGAAGCCATTTCGCGGTGGATCTGACTTTCGGTAGTACGAGCGCCAATCGCGCCCCAACTGATTAAATCAGCAATAAACTGACCGGTCACCATATCGAGAAACTCAGTCGCGGTAGGGACACCCAGCTCATTTACCTGTAAAAGTAATTTGCGCGCCAGCTCCAGACCGTGATTTACCCGATAGCTGCCGTTTAAATCCGGATCGGAGATTAGCCCTTTCCAGCCGACAACAGTTCGTGGTTTTTCAAAATAGGTGCGCATTACGATTTCCAGCCGTGACTGGTACTGGTTGCGCAGCGACTGCAGACGGGTGGCGTACTCCATTGCAGCGGTGAGATCGTGGATCGAGCAGGGGCCAATAATGACCAACAGTCGCTTATCTTCACCATTCAGTATTTTTTCAATTCTGCGGCGGGAGTCGGTGACATGGGTGGCGACGCCAGGCGTTACGGGATACCGTAGCGCGAGTTCGGCGGGCGTTACCAGGCTCTCAATACGCGCAGTACGGAGTTCGTCAGTTCTGTTCATTACAAGTCTCAGAAATTTGTTGCTTCTACGGCAGGACTACCGGGAAGTGATGCGCATCACGATAAACCAATCGCAGCTGATTTCAAGTGCGAGGTGTGTCACACCTCGCCGGGTGGTTAGCATGGTAACAAAAAAACAAACCAACGCACTAGTTCTCTAGTACATTCGGCGACTAAGGCCCATGATATCGAGGATCTTGGTGGCAATCTCTTCTACCGAATAATTGGTACTGTTAATCCACGGGATCTGATTTTTACGGTACAAGGCTTCCACTTCCGCGACTTCCATTCTGCACTGACGAAGCGAGGCATAGCGACTGTTCTCCCGACGTTCCTCGCGAATCGCCGCCAGACGTTCCGGGTCGATAGTCAGGCCGAACAATTTATGCTGAAGTGGTTTGAGCGACGCGGGTAGCACCAGATTATCCATATCGTCGGCAATAAAGGGGTAGTTTGCCGTGCGGATACCAAATTGCATTGCCAGATACAGACTGGTGGGGGTTTTACCACAGCGAGAAACACCGAGCAGGATCACCTGAGCCTGATCCAGATTGCGCAACGAAATGCCGTCATCGTGGGCAAGGGTGTAATCAATCGCCGCAATGCGCGCATCATATTTATTGAGATTATTAGGGTTAAGGCCATGGGTACGATGAGCAATCGGCGTTGGATCCAGTTTCATCTCTTGTTGTAGCGGGGCAACCAGCGCCTGAACGATATCCTGGCAAAAGCCTTCACTTTGCAAGATGATGGCGCGAATCTCCGGCAACACGATGGAGTAGAAGACCAGCGGGCGCACACCTGTCTGGTGATAAATTGCGTCAATCTGATCCTTCACTGCCCGTGCACGGCTCTCATTTTCGACAAACGGCAGCGTAATGCTGCTGATAGTGACGGGAAATTGTGACATTACTGCGTGTCCTAATACCTCCGCAGTTATTGCCGTACCATCAGAAATATAAAAAACGTGGCGATCAACAGCATTATCCATTTTGTTCTTCCCGTGATGCAGACATAATTCTATGAAAGCATAAATTAAAAACGCACAGAAGCGTAGGAGGTAATGTCTGGTTTATAAAATGAACCTTCAATTTTATTTTTTATGAAAACAGCATTTCATTTTTATGGTTTCGTTTATACCGATGGTTTATGTGGAAATTGTCGAATAGAGCAGGTTTGCGCAACGCTGGTAGACTGGCCCCCTGAATCTCCAGACAACCAGTATCACTTAAATAAGTGATAGTCTTAATACTAGTTTTTAGACTAGTCATTGGAGTACAGATGATTGATGTCTTAGGGCCGGAGAAACGCAGACGGCGTACCACACAGGAAAAGATCGCAATTGTTCAGCAGAGCTTTGAACCGGGGATGACGGTCTCCCTCGTTGCCCGGCAACATGGTGTAGCAGCCAGCCAGTTATTTCTCTGGCGTAAGCAATACCAGGAAGGAAGTCTTACTGCTGTGGCCGCCGGAGAACAGGTTGTTCCTGCCTCTGAACTTGCTGCCGCCATGAAGCAGATTAAAG
>NZ_MECT01000034.1:0-11597 GCF_001722145.1 Shigella sp. FC1544 | reverse complement strand
GGCTACGTCGGTGCTAAATCACGTCAGCGCTGGCTGTTTTACGCGTATGACAGGATACGGAGGACGGTTGTGGCGCACGTCTTCGGTGAACGCACTCTGACCACACTGGAGCGTCTTCTGAGCCTGCTGTCGGCCTTTGAGGTCGTGGTATGGATGACGGATGGCTGGCCGCTGTATGAATCACGCCTGAAGGGAAAGCTGCACGTTATCAGCAAGCGTTACACTCAGCGCATTGAGCGACATAATCTGAATCTGAGACAACATCTGGCAAGGCTGGGACGGAAGTCACTGTCGTTCTCAAAATCGGTGGAGCTGCATGACAAGGTCATCGGGCATTATCTGAACATAAAACACTATCAGTAAGTTGGAGTCATTACCCGTTGGAGGTTATCCGGGAAATGATGATAAAGGTCGTGAGCTGCAACAGCAGGTTGATCCAACCAAACTGATGAATGATTTCTTTGCCGCAATTGAGTTTATGCAACGCTATCCGCAAGCGACAGGCAAAGTGGGTATTACCGGATTTTGCTATGGCGGTGGCGTATCGAACGCGGCGGCTGTCGCGTATCCGGAACTGGCCTGCGCGGTGCCGTTTTATGGTCGTCAGGCACCCACTGCCGATGTGGCGAAGATTGAAGCGCCTTTACTACTCCACTTCGCGGAACTGGACACCCGAATCAACGAGGGCTGGCCCGCTTATGAGGCGGCGTTGAAAGCCAATAATAAGGTCTATGAGGCGTATATCTATCCGGGGGTTAATCACGGATTCCATAATGATTCCACGCCTCGTTATGACAAATCTGCCGCCGATCTTGCCTGGCAAAGGACGCTGAAATGGTTCGATAAATATCTCTCCTGATGGGTTTATCTCTTACGGGATTACGTCTTAAACAAGCATGAAAAAATAGTGTGCGCAAAAGTCGTTCTTTGCCTAAAATATCGCTATATATGATAATATATAGCGAATGAGGTGAACGATGAATAACCATTTTGGTAAAGGCTTAATGGCGGGATTAAAAGCAACGCATGCCGACAGTGCGGTTAATGTGACAAAATTCTGTGCCGATTATAAACGCGGTTTTGTATTAGGCTACTCACACCGGATGTACGAAAAGACCGGAGATCGCCAGCTTAGCGCCTGGGAAGCGGGTATTCTGACGCGCCGCTATGGACTGGATAAAGAGATGGTAATGGATTTCTTTCGTGAGAATAATTCCTGTTCTACGTTGCGCTTTTTTATGGCCGGTTATCGCCTCGAAAATTGATCAAACATACGTATTATCTTGCTTTAATTAATTACACTAATGCTTCTTCCCTTCGTTTTAGCGCCCCGCCGCAGTATCATGATATCGATAACCATAATAAATGTGTGGTAAATGGCGCATCGATCGCATTATTGATTTTGCGATTGAGGCAAAATATATGCCAGGTCTTCGCAACGGAATAACTATAAATGACTGGAGATAACACCCTCATCCATTCTCACGGCATTAACCGTCGTGATTTTATGAAGCTTTGTGCAGCATTAGCCGCCACCATGGGGTTAAGTAGCAAAGCCGCTGCAGAGATGGCCGAATCGGTTACTAACCCGCAGCGTCCGCCAGTTATCTGGATTGGCGCGCAGGAGTGCACCGGTTGTACGGAATCTCTGCTTCGTGCAACGCATCCAACGGTAGAAAACCTCGTGCTGGAGACTATCTCTCTGGAGTATCACGAAGTGCTTTCCGCCGCCTTCGGTCATCAGGTCGAAGAGAACAAACATAACGCACTTGAGAAGTACAAAGGGCAGTATGTGTTGGTTGTGGATGGTTCCATCCCATTAAAAGATAACGGTATTTATTGCATGGTTGCTGGTGAGCCGATTGTGGATCACATCCGCAAAGCGGCAGAAGGCGCAGCAGCGATTATCGCTATCGGTTCCTGCTCTGCGTGGGGCGGTGTTGCCGCAGCTGGAGTTAACCCAACTGGCGCAGTCAGCCTGCAAGAAGTTCTGCCAGGCAAAACCGTTATCAATATTCCGGGCTGCCCGCCGAACCCGCACAACTTCCTCGCGACCGTTGCGCACATCATCACTTACGGCAAACCGCCGAAACTGGATGACAAAAATCGTCCGACCTTCGCCTATGGCCGTCTGATTCACGAACACTGCGAACGTCGCCCGCACTTCGATGCTGGTCGTTTTGCCAAAGAGTTCGGTGATGAAGGCCACCGTGAAGGCTGGTGCCTGTACCACCTCGGCTGTAAAGGGCCAGAAACTTACGGCAACTGCTCAACGCTGCAATTCTGCGATGTTGGCGGCGTGTGGCCGGTAGCGATTGGTCACCCATGCTATGGCTGTAACGAAGAAGGTATCGGCTTCCATAAAGGCATCCATCAGCTTGCCAACGTCGAAAATCAGACTCCGCGTTCACAGAAACCGGATGTTAACGCTAAAGAGGGCGGCAACGTCTCTGCAGGCGCTATTGGTTTGCTCGGCGGTGTGGTTGGGCTGGTTGCCGGTGTCAGCGTGATGGCGGTGCGTGAACTGGGTCGTCAGCAAAAGAAAGATAACGCTGACTCACGGGGAGAATAACCGTGAACAGACGTAATTTTATTAAAGCAGCCTCCTGCGGGGCATTGCTGACGGGCGCGCTGCCGTCTGTCAGTCATGCGGCTGCTGAAAACCGCCCGCCAATTCCGGGATCGCTGGGGATGTTGTACGACTCGACCTTGTGCGTAGGCTGCCAAGCTTGCGTCACCAAGTGTCAGGATATCAACTTCCCTGAACGTAACCCGCAAGGGGAACAGACCTGGTCGAACAACGACAAACTGTCGCCGTATACCAATAACATCATTCAGGTGTGGACCAGCGGCACAGGGGTCAACAAAGACCAGGAGGAGAACGGCTACGCGTACATTAAGAAACAGTGTATGCACTGCGTCGATCCGAACTGTGTCTCTGTGTGCCCGGTCTCTGCACTGAAAAAAGATCCGAAAACCGGCATTGTCTATTACGACAAAGACGTGTGCACCGGTTGCCGTTACTGCATGGTCGCCTGTCCGTACAACGTGCCGAAGTACGACTACAACAACCCGTTTGGTGCGCTGCATAAGTGCGAGCTGTGCAACCAGAAAGGTGTGGAACGTCTCGATAAAGGCGGTCTGCCTGGCTGCGTAGAAGTGTGCCCGGCGGGCGCGGTGATTTTCGGTACGCGTGAAGAGCTGATGGCGGAGGCGAAAAAACGTCTGGCGCTGAAGCCTGGCAGCGAATACCACTATCCGCGTCAGACGCTGAAATCTGGCGACACTTACCTGCATACGGTGCCGAAATATTATCCGCATCTGTACGGCGAGAAAGAGGGCGGCGGTACTCAGGTTCTGGTACTGACGGGTGTGCCTTATGAAAATCTCGACCTGCCGAAACTGGACGATCTTTCTACCGGTGCGCGTTCCGAAAATATTCAACACACCCTGTATAAAGGCATGATGCTACCACTGGCTGTGCTGGCGGGCTTAACCGTGCTGGTTCGTCGCAACACCAAAAACGACCATCACGACGGAGGAGACGATCATGAGTCATGATCCACAACCGCTGGGCGGCAAAATCATCAGTAAACCGGTCATGATTTTTGGACCGTTAATCGTCATCTGTATGCTCCTGATTGTGAAGCGTCTGGTGTTCGGTCTGGGCTCTGTCTCTGACCTGAACGGCGGCTTCCCGTGGGGCGTGTGGATCGCGTTTGACCTGCTGATTGGTACCGGCTTTGCCTGTGGCGGCTGGGCGCTGGCGTGGGCGGTATACGTCTTTAACCGTGGGCAATACCATCCGCTGGTGCGTCCGGCGCTGTTGGCGAGTCTGTTTGGTTACTCACTGGGTGGCTTGTCGATCACTATCGACGTGGGTCGCTACTGGAACCTGCCGTACTTCTACATTCCGGGGCACTTCAACGTGAACTCGGTACTGTTCGAGACGGCGGTCTGTATGACCATCTATATCGGCGTGATGGCACTGGAGTTTGCTCCGGCACTGTTTGAACGTCTGGGCTGGAAGGTTTCTCTCAAGCGTCTGAACAAGGTGATGTTCTTCATCATTGCACTTGGCGCGCTGTTGCCGACCATGCACCAGTCTTCAATGGGGTCACTGATGATCTCGGCGGGCTACAAGGTGCATCCGTTGTGGCAGAGCTATGAAATGTTGCCGCTGTTCTCGCTGCTGACGGCGTTCATCATGGGCTTCTCGATTGTCATCTTTGAAGGTTCGCTGGTGCAGGCGGGTCTGCGTGGCAACGGTCCGGATGAAAAGAGTCTGTTCGTCAAGCTGACCAACACCATCAGTGTGTTGCTGGCGATTTTCATCGTGCTGCGCTTTGGCGATCTTATCTATCGCGACAAGCTGTCGTTAGCGTTTGCCGGTGACTTCTACTCCGTGATGTTCTGGATTGAAGTCCTGCTGATGCTCTTCCCGCTGGTCGTTCTGTGTGTGGCGAAGCTGCGTAATGATTCCCGCATGCTGTTCCTGTCAGCACTGAGCGCACTGTTAGGTTGTGCAACCTGGCGTCTGACCTATTCGCTGGTGGCATTCAACCCGGGCGGCGGTTATGCCTACTTCCCGACCTGGGAAGAACTGTTGATTACTATTGGTTTTGTGGCTATTGAGATTTGCGCTTACATCGTACTCATTCGTCTACTGCCGATACTTCCTCCTTTAAAACAAAACGATCATAATCGTCATGAGGCGAGCAAAGCATGAGCCAGAGAATTACTATTGATCCGGTAACCCGTATTGAGGGGCATTTACGCATCGATTGCGAAATCGAAAATGGCGTCGTTTCGAAAGCATGGGCTTCCGGTACCATGTGGCGCGGCATGGAAGAGATCGTGAAAAACCGCGATCCGCGCGATGCATGGATGATTGTGCAACGTATCTGTGGCGTATGTACTACCACTCACGCGCTGTCTTCCGTTCGTGCGGCAGAAAGTGCGCTGAATATCGACGTTCCGGTTAACGCGCAATACATCCGTAACATCATTCTGGCTGCGCACACCACGCATGACCATATCGTTCATTTCTATCAGCTTTCGGCGCTGGACTGGGTGGACATCACTTCTGCACTGCAAGCTGACCCAACCAAAGCCTCCGAAATGCTGAAAGGCGTTTCGACCTGGCATCTGAACAGTCCGGAAGAGTTCACTAAAGTTCAGAACAAGATCAAAGATCTGGTTGCCAGCGGTCAGTTGGGTATTTTCGCCAATGGCTACTGGGGTCACCCGGCGATGAAACTGCCGCCGGAAGTGAACCTGATTGCGGTAGCGCACTACCTGCAGGCGCTGGAGTGCCAGCGTGACGCTAACCGCGTCGTGGCGCTGCTGGGCGGTAAAACGCCGCACATTCAGAACCTGGCGGTAGGTGGTGTCGCGAACCCGATCAACCTCGACGGTTTGGGCGTGCTGAACCTTGAGCGCCTGATGTACATCAAGTCTTTCATCGACAAGCTGAGCGACTTTGTTGAACAGGTTTATAAGGTTGATACCGCAGTTATTGCCGCGTTCTACCCGGAATGGCTGACGCGCGGTAAAGGTGCGGTGAACTACCTGAGCGTGCCGGAATTCCCGACCGACAGTAAAAACGGCAGCTTCCTGTTCCCGGGCGGCTACATTGAGAATGCGGATCTGTCCTCGTATCGTCCGATCACTTCTCATTCAGATGAATACCTGATCAAAGGCATTCAGGAAAGCGCGAAGCACTCCTGGTATAAAGACGAAGCGCCGCAGGCACCGTGGGAAGGTACCACCATTCCGGCTTATGATGGTTGGTCTGACGACGGGAAATATTCCTGGGTGAAATCACCGACTTTCTACGGCAAAACGGTAGAAGTGGGTCCGCTGGCTAATATGCTGGTGAAACTGGCGGCAGGTCGCGAATCTACCCAGAACAAACTGAATGAAATCGTTGCGATTTATCAGAAACTGACTGGCAACACGCTGGAAGTGGCGCAGCTGCACTCCACGCTGGGCCGTATTATTGGTCGTACCGTTCACTGCTGCGAATTGCAGGATATCCTGCAAAATCAATACAGTGCACTGATCACCAATATCGGCAAAGGCGATCACACCACCTTTGTGAAACCGAACATTCCGGCAACGGGTGAGTTCAAAGGTGTTGGCTTCCTCGAAGCGCCGCGCGGTATGCTCTCTCACTGGATGGTTATTAAAGACGGTATTATCAGTAACTACCAGGCAGTTGTTCCATCAACCTGGAACTCTGGTCCGCGTAACTTCAATGATGACGTCGGTCCTTACGAGCAGTCGCTGGTGGGTACACCGGTTGCTGATCCGAATAAACCGCTGGAAGTGGTGCGTACCATTCACTCCTTCGACCCGTGCATGGCCTGTGCGGTACACGTAGTGGATGCCGACGGCAACGAAGTGGTTTCAGTGAAGGTTCTGTAATGCGTATTTTAGTCTTAGGGGTCGGCAATATTTTGCTGACCGATGAAGCCATCGGTGTGCGGATTGTCGAAGCGTTAGAGCAACGATACATTCTGCCGGATTATGTTGAGATCCTCGATGGCGGCACGGCGGGAATGGAGCTGCTTGGCGACATGGCAAATCGCGATCATCTGATTATTGCGGATGCCATTGTGTCGAAAAAGAACACGCCGGGAACGATGATGATCCTGCGGGATGAAGAAGTTCCGGCGTTGTTTACCAACAAAATCTCTCCGCATCAGCTTGGCCTGGCCGACGTATTGTCGGCCCTGCGCTTCACCGGTGAGTTTCCGAAAAAGCTGACCCTGGTCGGCGTGATCCCGGAATCGCTGGAGCCACACATCGGCTTAACGCCGACGGTTGAAGCAATGATTGAACCTGCGCTTGAGCAGGTTCTGGCTGCGCTGCGCGAATCAGGCGTGGAAGCCATCCCACGGGAGGCGATTCATGACTGAAGAGATAGCAGGTTTCCAGACCTCCCCGAAGGCGCAAGTACAGGCAGCGTTTGAAGAAATTGCCCGGCGTTCGATGCACGATCTCTCTTTTCTGCATCCTTCAATGCCGGTGTATGTTTCTGATTTTACGCTGTTCGAAGGTCAGTGGACGGGATGTGTGATCACCCCGTGGATGCTGAGTGCAGTTATCTTCCCCGGCCCGGATCAACTCTGGCCGCTGCGCAAAGTGAGTGAAAAAATTGGTCTGCAACTGCCGTATGGCACCATGACCTTTACCGTTGGTGAACTGGACGGTGTTTCGCAATACCTCTCCTGTTCGCTGATGTCACCGCTTTCGCACAGTATGTCGATTGAAGAGGGCCAACGCCTGACGGATGACTGCGCACGAATGATCCTTTCGCTGCCAGTCACGAATCCGGATGTACCACACGCAGGGCGTCGCGCCCTGCTGTTTGGTCGCAGGAGTGGCGAAAATGCATGAGTTGTCGCTTTGCCAGAGCGCCGTTGAAATTATCCAACGGCAGGCGGAGCAGCACGATGTTAAGCGCGTCACCGCCGTGTGGCTGGAAATTGGCGCGCTCTCCTGCGTTGAGGAGAGCGCCGTCCGTTTTAGTTTTGAAATTGTCTGCCACGGAACGGTGGCGCAAGGGTGCGATTTACATATCGTCTATAAACCCGCCCAGGCCTGGTGCTGGGATTGCAGCCAGGTGGTGGAGATTCATCAGCACGATGCGCAGTGTCCGCTCTGTCACGGCGAGCGGTTGCGTGTCGATACCGGCGATTCGCTGATCGTCAAAAGTATTGAAGTTGAATAACCGGAGTTAATAATGTGTATTGGCGTTCCAGGCCAGGTGCTGGCTGTCGGTGAAGATATTCACCAGCTTGCGCAGGTTGAAGTATGTGGTATCAAGCGCGACGTGAATATCGCCCTGATTTGTGAAGGTAACCCTGCCGATCTACTGGGCCAGTGGGTGCTGGTACACGTCGGATTTGCCATGAGCATCATCGACGAAGATGAAGCCAAAGCCACATTAGACGCACTGCGCCAAATGGATTACGACATTACCAGCGCGTGATGATTAGCTTTCGTAGGCCTGATAAGACGCGGCAGCGTCGCATCAGGCATTGTGCACGATTGCCGGATGCGGCGTGAACGCCTTATCCGGCCTGGATGGCTTGCTGCGACGAACACCAACCCTTACCCCTGACGCTTATCTTCCGTATTCGTCTCGAAATCACTGGCGTCATGGCGCTCATGCAACTGCTCATTCAGCGGTCCGTTGGTGCGGTTAACAATACGCCCACGTTTCACCGCCGGACGTTCGCCTACTTCTTTCGCCCAGCGTTGTACATGCTTATAACTGCCCGCATCAAGAAACTCAGCGGCATCATACACACCACCTAACACCACGTTGCCAAACCACGGCCAAATCGCCATATCCGCAATGGTGTACTCATCGCCCGCAACAAACTTATGCTGCGCCAGTTGCTTATCCAGCACGTCGAGCAGACGTTTGGCTTCCATGGTAAAGCGGTTGATGGCGTACTCAATCTTTACCGGTGCGTAATGGAAAAAGTGACCAAAACCACCGCCGAGGAACGGTGCCGCGCCCTGTAACCAGAACAGCCAGTTCATCGTTTCAGTACGCTTTGCCAAATCCTGCGGCAGGAAGTAGCCAAATTTCTCCGCCAGATAAAGCAGGATCGAACCAGATTCAAACACACGGATCGGCGGATTATGCGTATGATCGCGCAGCGCCGGGATCTTCGAGTTTGGGTTCACTTCGACAAAGCCGCTGGAGAATTGATCGCCATCGCCAATACGAATCAGCCAGGCGTCGTACTCTGCACCAGTAACGCCCAGCGCCAGCAGCTCCTCAAGCATAATCGTTACTTTCTGACCGTTCGGCGTTCCCAGCGAATAAAGTTGCAATGGGTGTTTGCCAACGGGCAGCGTTTTTTCATGCGTCGGACCAGAAACCGGGCGATTGATATTGGCGAACGCGCCGCCAGCGGATTTATCCCACGTCCAGACTTTCGCGGGCTGATAAGTATTGTCTGTCATAGTGAGTTGCCTTCTGAGTGGTAGTGTTGAAGCAGTGTGGCAGGTCACTTGCTGTACAGAATGTGAATTTTTTAACCCTTTGCGCCAGCCGCTGCGATGAGGTGTATGATTAGTCTGACCTCTGTCCGGTTAATGTCGCTGAGCAGGTAATCAGAGCACAACAATTACGCCAACTGCTTAGGTTGTATTGTTAAAGGTAAAGTGATGAGCAAAGGAACGACCAGCCAGGATGCCCCGTTCGGGACATTATTGGGCTACGCCCCAGGTGGGGTAGCAATCTACTCTTCAGATTACAGTTCTCTCGATCCGCAGGAATACGAAGATGACGCCGTATTCCGTAGCTATATCGACGACGAATATATGGGCCACAAGTGGCAATGCGTTGAATTTGCTCGCCGTTTTCTCTTTCTGAATTACGGTGTGGTCTTTACTGACGTGGGTATGGCGTGGGAGATTTTCTCGCTGCGCTTCCTGCGAGAAGTGGTTAATGACAACATCCTGCCATTGCAGGCATTTCCTAACGGCTCGCCGCGTGCGCCGGTCGCGGGTGCGCTTCTTATCTGGGATAAAGGCGGTGAATTTAAAGACACTGGCCATGTCGCCATCATTACCCAATTGCATGGCAACAAAGTCCGTATTGCGGAACAGAACGTGATTCATTCCCCGTTGCCGCAAGGGCAACAGTGGACGCGTGAGCTGGAGATGGTGGTCGAAAACGGCTGCTATACCCTGAAAGACACTTTTGATGACACCACCATTCTGGGCTGGATGATCCAGACGGAAGATACTGAATACAGCTTACCGCAGCCGGAAATTGCAGGCGAGCTGCTGAAAATCAGCGGAGCGCGCCTGGAAAACAAAGGCCAGTTTGACGGTAAATGGCTGGATGAAAAAGATCCGCTGCAAAACGCCTATGTGCAGGCCAACGGTCAGGTGATCAATCAGGATCCTTATCATTACTACACCATTACCGAGAGTGCCGAGCAGGAGCTAATTAAAGCCACCAACGAGCTGCACCTGATGTATCTTAACGCAACCGACAAGGTACTGAAAGATGACAACCTGCTGGCGCTGTTCGACATCCCGAAAATCCTCTGGCCACGTTTGCGTCTCTCCTGGCAGCGTCGCCGTCACCATATGATCACTGGTCGTATGGATTTCTGCATGGATGAGCGTGGCCTGAAGGTTTACGAGTACAACGCCGACTCCGCCTCCTGTCATACCGAAGCGGGCTTGATCCTCGAACGTTGGGCGGAGCAGGGCTATAAAGGCAACGGCTTCAATCCGGCGGAAGGGCTGATTAACGAATTGGCTGGTGCCTGGAAACACAGTTGTGCACGTCCGTTTGTCCATATCATGCAGGACAAAGATATCGAGGAAAACTATCACGCGCAGTTTATGGAGCAGGCGCTGCACCAGGCGGGCTTTGAAACGCGTATCTTGCGTGGATTGGATGAACTGGGCTGGGATGCTGCCGGGCAACTGATTGATGGGGAAGGGCGACTGGTTAACTGCGTGTGGAAAACCTGGGCGTGGGAAACCGCGTTTGATCAGATTCGTGAAGTTAGCGACCGTGAGTTTGCTGCGGTGCCAATCCGTACCGGTCATCCGCAAAACGAAGTGCGTCTTATCGACGTATTGCTGCGCCCGGAAGTGCTAGTCTTTGAGCCGCTGTGGACGGTGATCCCCGGCAACAAAGCGATTCTGCCGATCCTCTGGTCGCTGTTCCCGCACCATCGTTACCTGCTGGATACCGATTTCACTGTTAATGATGAATTGGTGAAAACAGGTTACGCAGTGAAACCGATTGCCGGTCGCTGTGGTAGCAATATCGACCTGGTCAGCCATCATGAAGAGGTGCTGGACAAAACCAGCGGTAAATTTGCCGAGCAGAAAAACATCTATCAGCAACTGTGGTGTTTGCCGAAAGTGGACGGTAAATACATTCAGGTATGTACCTTCACCGTGGGCGGCAACTACGGTGGGACGTGTTTGCGCGGTGATGAATCACTGGTCATCAAAAAAGAGAGTGATATTGAACCGTTAATTGTGGTGAAAAAGTAATACATGTTGTAGCAACCCCGTACTGATTATGAAGAATAATCAGTACGGGGATTAATCAAAATATTCAATATTTATATGTTCTAATATTTATTCATTTCATATGTGAATATATTAACCAGTGGAATACCTGTGTTTTGATTATTTCTAAAGGTTTTGAATGAATGCTTATTGTCTGATACACAAGAAATAACACTCTTTTTATCGTTAAAAAATGATATTTCACTTTGCCCGGTAATGCTGCCAACTTACTGATAGTGTTTTATGTTCAGATAATGCCCGATGACCTTGTCATGCAGCTCCACCGATTTTGAGAACGACAGTGACTTCCGTCCCAGCCTTGCCAGATGTTGTCTCAGATTCAGATTATGTCGCTCAATGCGCTGAGTGTAACGCTTGCTGATAACGTGCAGCTTTCCCTTCAGGCGTGATTCATACAGCGGCCAGCCATCCGTCATCCATACCACGACCTCAAAGGCCGACAGCAGGCTCAGAAGACGCTCCAGTGTGGCCAGAGTGCGTTCACCGAAGACGTGCGCCACAACCGT
>NZ_MECT01000033.1:0-43123 GCF_001722145.1 Shigella sp. FC1544 | reverse complement strand
GGTTAACGGCAGCAAAGAACCTTGCAGAGGCGTTCGAGCATTATAACGAATGGCATCCGCATAGTGCGCTGGGTTATCGCTCGCCACGGGAATATCTGCGGCAGCGGGCTTGTAATGGGTTAAGTGATAACAGATGTCTGGAAATATAGGGGCAAATCCATGATTAAAATTATCGTCAGTTGAAATCATATATGATCCGGTTAGCGCAGGAACATTAAATGTTTTCGAAATCGAATTAAACACCACCACTTTGTCATCTTTTATTGTTAGCGTTGACGTGAAACTATGATTAAAAACAAAATCACTATGTATTTCATCTGAACATAACCAAATATTATGCCTTGCACAGCATGCTGCGATTCTGTGAAGATCGTCTTCCGACCAGACCGTTCCTGTCGGGTTATGAGGATTACATAATAACACCATCTTCGCGCTTTTAATTTTAAGCTCAAACTCTTGCCAGTTGATAACGTAGCCTCTCCCATTTTCTTTCATCAAAGAGGTTGTTAGCATGTTTCGACCATTATGCTTAATCACATCAAAAAATGCGTTATAAACAGGCGTGAAAATGAGAATATTATCTCCATTCAATGTCAATATTTCTATTGCCTTAGATATTGAATACATCACGCTTGGACTATAGGTGATCCATTCTGGTTGAATCTCTGTTTTATATTGTTGATGATACCAATTGACTATCGAATTCAGATAGTCATCATGCTGCCAACGACTGTACCCTAAAATCGGGTGTTCCAGACGTTTTTTTAATGTTCTGATGATAGCTTCCGGTATCGGAAGATCCATATCTGAAATAGAGAATGGTAATACATCTTTTACACCAAATCTGTCTTCACAAAAGTCCCATTGTGTGCAATATGTTCCTTTACGAGAAATTGAGGTATTAAAAATATCCATCAACATATCCCCATGTAATTATCCATATCCCGACGTAAGGCGATGACTTTTGTACCGATAATGACTTGTAAGGTATTTTGATCAAGTTTCACAACCGCAATTCCTCCGGCCCTTTTTATTGCAGCCTCATCTATCAATCCCATATCCGCGATAGTTAAACGCAAACGAGTTACACAATTATCCAGTGATTTAATATTTTCTTTACCACCCAGAGCCTTAACCATTTGCTCCGCTGCCTGCAACTCTGATTTATCATGAACTGGGATGTTAGCTATTGCAGTTTCTTCGTGAGCGTTCAGCGTGACAGGACTGGACTCTTCACGGCCTACAGTCATCAGGTTAAATTTGAGAATGG
The DNA here is from genome assembly GCF_001722145.1 of Shigella sp. FC1544. Lineage (NCBI taxonomy): Bacteria > Pseudomonadati > Pseudomonadota > Gammaproteobacteria > Enterobacterales > Enterobacteriaceae > Shigella > Shigella sp. FC1544. Next base: position 41,853 of record NZ_MECT01000033.1, on the reverse strand, counting down.
TCCAACGGAACACAAAGTAATAAATGAAGAAATAAGCCACTTCAACACATACCGCTAATGGCCATCCCGTTCTTGTGCCACGTAAGACACCAAAGCTAATAAATTGAATCAGATCGCCAGTAAAGCCCATCTTCACGCCCATATATGGCAGAACCATGTTAGCCAATCCATTCATAAAGGCATGGAAGACAAACAACAGCGGGCTGACAAATAAGAACAGAAATTCAATCGGCTCGCTGACGCCGCCAATAATTACCGTGAGCACACCGGAAATCAGCAATGCTTTGATAGCCCTTCTGTTTTGAGCATGAGCAGTGCGATACATCGCCAGCGCGGCTCCAGCCAGACCATACTGAATCATCAGTTTGCCCTGCTCCATTTTCCCCGCCAAATCCAGCGGAATGACCGCATTCTCTTTGACGTATGCCATAAACATGTTCAGGGTGCCGTAATACTCTTCACCGCCAATCACTGCCGATCCGCCGATTGGGGTAAAGCGGAAAACTGATGTCACCAAGTGATTTAAGCCAAAAGGTATCGTCACGCGTTCGGCAACAGCATAGAAGAAATAACCAACAGGACCGGAAGTTGAAATCCAGTGACCAATGAGCATGAAAAGATTGAAAAATGGCGGCCAGATAAAAGGAATGATCAGACCAAATCCACTCATCACAATCAGTGTAATGATAGGCACAAGGCGTGGGCCACTATAAAACCCTAATGATTCAGGAATACGTAAGTTAACGATCTTTTTGCTGGCGACTAATAACCCTGCCACAATCCCACCCAACACGCTGGTATTGTAGGACTGGATCCCGAGTATGATGGTTTGCCCATGTGTCGACATTTGGTCAGCAGCTACCAATAAGTCGTGCTGTTTAAGATAAAAGTTCGTTCCAAGATGCATCGCCATAAAGCCAATTAAGCCAATTAAGCCAATTAAGCCAATTAAGCCAGAAAAAGCGCCATAGGCTTTATCATCTTTCTCTTTTAATAATCCCAAAGGTATAGCTATCGCAAACAATACAGGTAAATTAACGAAGGCAAACAAACCAAGGCTAACAATAAAATCAAGTATGGTTTTAATTAACGGAATAGCCAACACTGGAATGAATTTTGCCATATCATCGCTGGCTAAACCACTTCCCAGCCCTAACATCATACCACATACACTTAACAGAGCGATGGGATACATAAATGCCTTCCCCAGGCTCTGAAAAAAACTCTAGGATTTCTTTTGTTTCATACTGGTTATCTCATGAAAATGTTATGTATAATTAGTCCATTAATACTTTGATGCGAATAGAAAGATATAGTTTCTCTTCCAGAAGAGAATCATATTTAAAAGTTGCGTACAGATATCTTTCAATTTCATGAATGGCACGTTGTAACTGAAAATCTTTTTCAAGAAACTGCTCATAGATATCACCAATATTTTTCTGTTTTATTTTTTCATTACATAACACACGACTAGAAAAATATTTAAGGTGCATCATAAATCTGGAGTAGTTAAATGAACTTCTGTCCACCCTTCTGTTATAAACAACTTCAATAAGCTCCGTGATTTTTTGAGACAGCTCAATAATCCTTACTGATTCATAATCAACTGAATTTTCATAATTATTTAAAATATGCAATGCTATAAAACCAATCTCATCATCCGGTAGTTGAACGCTAAATTGCTCATTAATGATTGTTAATGCATCACGACTTATTGCATACTCTGCTTTGTACAACGCTTTGATTTCCTCAAGGAAAACATTATTAATTTGTATGCCTGAGACGACTCGGGATATTGCATTCGAAATGTGATCAGCAAGAATCAGTAGTAGCGATGGATTGAGTTTTTTTTCGAGATTACTCTCCGCATAATGCACTATCTTTTCGGCAACAAAAATATACTCAATACCCACATGCTCAATCAATTTGTAGAGTTTATTTTTTTGCTCATTTCTGACATAAAAAATCCGGTTTGCAGGATGCTCAGGGACCGACATACCATATTTTTTATTGTAACCAACGCCAGGCCCAGAAATGATAACCTCCTGTCCGTTCACCGATGCCTGTACACAATTATTGTTCATGACTTTTTCGATGATCATTCCATGGCTCCCAAAAAAAAAGGCAAGGCATGTCAGAAATAATAATTACTTCAAACATTGCCTTGCTGATTTAACAGTTACAAGATAATTAACTAATGCGTATACCTTACACGGAATTGTGCTTAATAAAAGAGATGACAGACTTATTTTTTAAGCCGATATTCAAATATTCGACAGCAGTCACAAAACCATCGTTCAACATTTATGTAAATAATATTTATTCAATGAAACATAAATTCATTGAATAAATTAAAAACATCATCCCCTTCTCGCCAGCGTCGCCCCATCGGCAAAATACGCTTTAATCCCCGCAAGAATAGACTCCGCAACTTCCTGCTGGAAAGTCGCCGTTTTCAGTTTACGCTCTTCCTCAACGTTACTGATAAACGCCGTTTCGACCAGAATGGAGGGAATATCTGGTGCCTTTAGTACGGCAAACCCGGCCTGTTCAACTTGATTTTTATGCAGTTTGTTGATTTTACCGAGCTTATTCAGTACCGCTTTACCAAACTTCAGGCTGTCGGCAATGGTCAGCGACTGCACCATATCGAACATGGTGTGGTCGACATAGCGGTCACCGCTTTTGCTCACGCCACCAATCAAGTCCGAGGCGTTCTGGGTTTGTGCCAGATATTTTGCCGCAGTACTGGTTGCACCTTTGGTTGAGAGCGCAAACACAGAGGAACCGCTCGGCTGACGACTGGTAAAGGCGTCGGCATGGATAGAGACAAACAGGTCAGCACGCTGTTTCTGGGCTTTTGCTACGCGCACTTGCAACGGAATGAAGATGTCTTCATTGCGCGTCATGTACACCTTCATATTGCCCTCTTTCTCGATCAGAGAGCGCAGACGGCGAGCTATTTGCAATACCACGTCTTTTTCGCGCGTTTTGTATTTCCCCACCGCACCGGAGTCTTCGCCGCCGTGGCCAGGGTCAAGCATAATAACAATAGGACGATCGCGCCCTGCTTTACCCGGTTGTGGACCACTTTGTGCTGGCGGCACCTGCTTTTCGAGGTCGCCTTTGTTGTAATCCTCCAGCAGCGCCAGCAGCGGGTCCTGCATATCCTGTGCATTGGCCGGATAGAGGTCCATCACCAGACGCTCTTTAAACCCGGCGACCGGCGCAAGGGCAAACAGCTGCGGTTTTACGTTTTGCTTTAATTCAAAAACCATCCGTACGGTCTGCGGGTCAAATTGCCCGACGCGCGCCGACTTGATGAACGGGTCGTCTGCACGAATTTGTGCCGCCATCCCCTTGAGTACCGAGTTCAGGTTTACATCTTCGATATCCACCACCACGCGTTCAGGGTTACTCAACGCGAACTGCTTATATTTCAGCTGACGATTTGATTCTACCGTCACACGGGTGTAGCTGGACGCAGGCCAGACGCGCACCGCCACGACCTGGCTGACCGCAGCCAGACTGACCTGACTTACGCTCAATAGCCACATGGCACCCGCGCCTTGCAGTAAACGACGACGGCTGATTGCAGTGTTGGATCCTGACATGCCTCTCCCGAGCAAAAGAAATCTAAGCTGTGTAACAAGTAAACGACTAATTTGACCGGAAACTTTAGCGAAAGACGCATAATCTGTCATCTAATAAACGGTAAACATTCTTTTTATATTCACGGCATTACTGATAAAAAAGTCGCTCTCGCATAAAATTTACACTTGCACCCTGCGAAAAAACAGAATAAAAATACACTAATTTAGAATAATCATGCAAAGGGGTGTGCCGTGGTAAAGGAACGTAAAACCGAGCTGGTCGAGGGATTCCGCCATTCGGTTCCCTATATCAATACCCACCGGGGAAAAACGTTTGTCATCATGCTCGGCGGTGAAGCCATTGAGCATGAGAATTTCTCCAGTATCGTTAATGATATCGGGTTGTTGCACAGCCTCGGCATCCGTCTGGTGGTGGTCTATGGCGCACGTCCGCAGATCGACGCAAATCTGGCCGCGCATCACCACGAACCGCTGTATCACAAGAATATACGTGTGACCGACGCCAAAACACTGGAACTGGTGAAGCAGGCTGCGGGAACATTGCAACTGGACATCACTGCTCGCCTGTCGATGAGTCTCAATAACACGCCGCTACAGGGCGCGCATATCAACGTCGTCAGTGGCAATTTTATTATTGCCCAGCCGCTGGGCGTCGATGACGGCGTGGATTACTGCCATAGCGGGCGTATCCGGCGGATTGATGAAGACGCGATCCATCGTCAACTGGACAGCGGTGCAATAGTGCTAATGGGGCCGGTCGCTGTTTCAGTCACTGGCGAGAGCTTTAATCTGACCTCGGAAGAGATTGCCACTCAACTGGCCATCAAACTGAAAGCTGAGAAGATGATTGGTTTTTGCTCTTCACAGGGCGTCACTAATGACGACGGTGATATTGTCTCAGAACTTTTCCCTAACGAAGCGCAAGCGCGGGTAGAAGCCCAGGAAGAGAAAGGCGATTACAACTCCGGTACGGTGCGCTTTTTGCGTGGCGCAGTGAAAGCCTGCCGCAGCGGCGTGCGTCGCTGTCATTTAATCAGTTATCAGGAAGATGGCGCGCTGTTGCAAGAGTTGTTCTCACGCGACGGTATCGGTACGCAGATTGTGATGGAAAGCGCCGAGCAGATTCGTCGCGCAACAATCAACGATATTGGCGGTATTCTGGAGTTGATTCGCCCGCTGGAGCAGCAAGGTATTCTGGTGCGCCGTTCTCGCGAGCAGCTGGAGATGGAAATCGACAAATTCACCATTATTCAGCGCGATAACACGACTATTGCCTGCGCCGCGCTCTATCCGTTCCCGGAAGAGAAGATTGGGGAAATGGCCTGTGTGGCAGTTCACCCGGATTACCGCAGTTCATCACGGGGCGAGGTTCTGCTGGAACGAATTGCCGCTCAGGCGAAGCAGAGCGGCTTAAGCAAATTGTTTGTGCTGACCACGCGCAGTATTCACTGGTTCCAGGAACGTGGATTTACCCCGGTGGATATTGATTTACTGCCCGAGAGCAAAAAGCAGTTGTACAACTACCAGCGTAAATCCAAAGTGTTGATGGCGGATTTAGGGTAAGCGATGAAAATTGTCGGATGCGACATGCGTAACACTCGTGCGTCGCATCCGGCAATTACGTTTATTCCCGCGAACTAAACAACGCCGCCAGACCACTGCGCCGCTCAGTACGAGTGGCGATTGCCGCACTTAATATACGCTCATCGGCATACAGCGACAGACGGCGACGCGCGCGGGTCACCGCGGTGTATACCAGCTCTCGCGTTACTACCGGCGTGCGTTGGCTCGGTAAAATCAACGCCGCATGGTCGAACTCCGATCCCTGCGATTTATGTACCGTCATCGCCCACGTAGTTTCGTGCTCTGGCAAGCGACTCGGTTGCACAGACTTAATATTGCCGTCCGGCATCGCAAACCAGACGCGCGTCCCCTGCCCGCGATCCAGCGCAATACCGATATCGCCATTAAACAACCCAAGCGCGCTGTCATTACGGGCAATCATCACCGGTCGACCTTCGTACCAACGAGAGTGCGGATGACGATGAATTTTGCGCTTCTGTTGCATAAACTGCTCAATTCGCTCATTCAGTCCAGCCACGCCAAACGGCCCTTCCCGCAGGGCGCACAAAAGTTGGTACTCATTGAACGCCTGAATGATTAAATCCGGCTCGGCACGCGCTTGCAGCAGATCCAGATAACGTCCATAACCCGCAAGAGCTTCCTCAAGCATCGCAATATAATCTTCGCCGCTCTGTAAAAGTCGTTTTTCGATATCAGTAAAATCCTGCTGAAAAACGGTTTTCACTGCCGTTTTATCACCACGGTTGATCGCCGCAGCTAACTGACCAATGCCAGAATCGCTGCCGAAACGATAGCTTTTTTGCAGCAGGCAGAGACTGTCGCGCAAAGATGCCGCTTCTGTGCCGGTTCCTGCCGGAACGTGAGTCCCCGTCAGGCGGCTTAGCTGCCTGGCACGCTCGGCGGTAAAGCCCGCGTTGGCATAAGCGCAGATATCGCCCAGCACAGCCCCAGCCTCAACCGAGGCCAGTTGATCACGATCGCCGAGAAAGATCACTCGCGCATGATCGGGCAAGGCGTCGATCAGTCTCGACATCATAGGCAGATCGATCATTGACGCTTCATCTACCACCAGCACATCAAGATGCAGCGGGTTACCGGCATGATGACGTAAACGCTGGCTACCCGGCTGCGCGCCCAGCAATCGGTGCAAAGTGCTGGCATCTTCCGGAATGCGTTTCTTTTGTTCATCGGTCAGCGGTAACTGTCGCAAAGCCTTGCCGAGAGATTCGGTTAAGCGCGCGGCAGCTTTACCCGTTGGTGCAGCCAGACGGATACGGCAGCGTTCGCCGTCGGCCATTTGAATTAACGCTGCCAGCAACTTCGCCACGGTGGTCGTTTTACCGGTGCCTGGGCCGCCGGAAATCACCGAGATCCGCCGCGTCAGCGCCACTGCCGCTGCAACTTTTTGCCAGTTAATTTCATCGCTTACTGGAAAAAGTTTGTCCAGGGTTTGCGCCAGTAGAGCTTCATCAACCTCAATGGCATGATTCACCTCATTGAAGAAGCGCGCTACCGTCCGCTCGTTACACCACATGCGATTCAAATAAAGACGATCGCCACAGAGGATCATCGGCGTGGGTTCATCTCCCCTGCTGACCGCTTGAGAAGCCAGCAAGCATTCTTCCCAATTTTGTAGCTCACCGATTTCACTGACACAGGTCGCCAACAGCGGATGCGACGCCTCGTTATTTTCCAGTCGTGAAAGCGGCAAACAGACGTGTCCCTCTCCGGCATCATGACTTAACAGTGCCGCCGCGAGGGTGACGGCAGGATGTTCATCTCCCGCCACGGTCAGGGCAAATTGCACATCCAGCGGGCGTAGCTGTTTGTGCTCCACAGCTTCCAGTAATTGCTTTTGCAATTTCATTACGCCTCCTCCAGGGTCATACCGGCAAACATCTCATCCATCAGGGCAATCAACCCGGCGTTGGGTCGGGTTGTGTAAATCCCTTGTTGCGGATGTTCTTTATCAACGCCACGCAGGAACAGATAGATAACGCCGCCAAAGTGACGATCATAGTCGTAATCAGCAATGCGATGGCGCAGATAACGATGCAGCGCCAGGGTATAAAGCTGATATTGCAGATCATAGCGGTGTGCCTGCATCGCTGCTGCCATAGCCTGTTGGGTGTAAGCCGAACTGTCTTCACCCAGCCAGTTGGATTTATAGTCGAGCAGGTAATAACGCCCTTCGTGGCGGAATACTAGGTCGATAAAGCCTTTTAACATGCCGCGTACCTGCATGAACTCCAGCGGCGGGCAGCCAGCGGATAGCGGGTCAAACTGGCGAATTAGTGCATCAAGCTGGCTGGCGATGAGCGGTTCGCTAATCGGCAGGTAAAACTCCATCTCCACCTGTTTATCGCGGTCGGAAAGCTGACTCAGGCTAACACCCTTTTCATTGAGAGGTGCCTGGAGGACAGCCGTGATCCACTCGGTCACCACCGGTTCCCACTGCGATTCAAAGCCGCCGAGTTCCAGTTTTTCCTGTACCCAGTTCGGGTCAACCGGCTGGGTAAAATCGAGGTCTTCAAACAAACTGTGCAAGAATGTCCCCGGTGACGCACCGCGCGGGAACTGATGCGGTGTTAACGTCGGTTCTTCAACGACGCTGACCACGCCTGCGGCATCAACATCCAGCCGTGGCATCAGATCCTGAGCGATACCGTGACCACGCTGCTGCAAGCCGGAGTAGCTGGTGACACGCCAGTTATCGCCGGGCAATCGTTGTAGTGTCCTCGCATTCAGTTCTGCAGTTAAAGCATCATTAACCTGCCAGGGCTGGTTATCACCAGTTTGTGCCGTTTGCCAGGCAATATCATCATCGCATAACGCTTCAATACAGGTGCGAAGCCCTGCCGCATCTTGCGGTTCCCCTTTTTGCAGCAAACGCCCGAGCGCACTTTGGTGGACGTCGGTGTCACCTTTTTTATCGCCACGACGGCGCACCAGCGGTGCAACGCCGAGACTGCAATGCCAAACCGAACGCGTCAGCGCCACGTAAAGCAAACGCAGATCTTCCGCCAGACGTTCGACCTCCGCGAGGTCGACGCTTTTTGGCGCAGCATTAAGATCCAAAACTGCCTCAAACGAGTGGCGATCGTGATAAAACGCCTGATCCTGGACGCGGAAATTGGTAATAAATGGCAACCAGACCAGCGGATATTCCAGCCCTTTCGATTTATGGATCGTGACAATCTGCACCAGATGTTTATCACTTTCGAGGCGCATTTGTTGGCTGGAGGCATTACTGTCTGGCTCGAGGATATGTTGCGATAACCAGCGTACCAGCGCATGTTCACTTTCCAGCTGCGTTCCGGCTTCTTGTAGCAGTTCGCTGATATGCAAGATATCGGTAAGACGCCGCTCACCGCCTGCCGTTGCCAGCAAGTTTTCTGCAATGTTACGCGCCGACATCAGCGCCCGCAGCATCGGCATAACGCCACGTTTGCGCCAGATTTGCCGATAACCATCGAACTCTTCAACTACCGCATCCCACGCATGTTCGTCATTATTCAGCGTTTCGATATCCAGCGCGTTCAGCCCCATCATTGACGTTGCCAGCGCACTACGCAGGGTGTTCTCACGTTCGGGCGTCATCACCGCCTGCAATAACCAAAGCATTTCCTGCGCTTCCAGAGTTTCAAAAACACTGTCGCGGTTCGAAAGGTAAACGGAAGGGATTTCCAGCAACGTTAAGGCATCGCGCACCTGGGCGGCCTCCTGGCGGCTGCGCACCAGCACACTGATGTCCGAAGCACGCACCGGACGCGCGTCGTCGCCGTTCATCAGCAACGCTTCGCCCCGCTGTCCGGCTTGTAGCCAGTCGCGGATTTGCGCAGCACATACCTGCGCCATGGTACTTTGATAGTCGCCAACGCCGCAGCTTTCGCCTTCCATCAGCCACATTTTCATCGCAGGCTGCGTTTCACCTTTAAATACAAAACGTAACGCCTGATTTTTCCCGGCTGATGTCACTGGAATAAACGGTATTTCGCGAAACATGAACGCGTCATCAGTCTGGCTGAAAAGCTTGTTCACACTGTTCACCATTCCAGGTGCGGAGCGCCAGTTGGTGTCTAAAGTGTAGTGGGCGTGAACTTCACTACGCGCCTTCATATAAGTGAAGATATCCGCCCCCCGGAATGCATATATGGCCTGCTTCGGGTCGCCAATCAGCAACAATGCGGTTTCCGGCTGATGGTGCCAGATACGGCGAAAAATTCGGTACTGCTGGGGGTCGGTATCCTGAAATTCATCGATCATTGCCACCGGGAATCGCGTACGGATCGCCGCTGCCAACACCTCACCGCTTTCGCTACGCAGCGCGGAATCGAGCCGACTTAACATGTCATCAAAACCCAATTCGCCACGGCGGCGTTTTTCACGCGCTACTGTTTCGCGGATCTCAGCCAATGCGCGGGTGATCACCAGATCGCGGATCGACAATGGTTCTGCAAGCAGTTGATCGATCGCCTCAAACAGTGGATGTCGCGGGGTTTCCCCCCCGGCTTTCGTGCGATCTTCTAAGAAACGCTGGGAGAATTTTTCCAGCGACTCCGGCAACTGATAACTGTTGGTCTCTTCTTCTGCCCAGGCGCTGATCTTGTCGATCCATTTAGCCTGATTGCTACGGTTAAACTTGCGTCGATCAATACCAGAAGATTCGATCAGCGCATCCAGTTCACCCACTGCGTCGCGCCACTGCTGTTTTACCGTAGCAATACGCGCCACAATTTGCGCGTGGCGGGAAGCCAGCGTTTCATCATCGGGCGGCGGTGCTTTGATAACCGGCGCTTCGCCTTGCAGATAACGATTAATATCGCGCAGCAACGCCTGCGGCCCTTTCCAGGTTTCAAAGACGACCTGGGCTATTTCACGCGGCAGCGGGTAGCAGTGGCGACGCCAGAAATCGGCGCAGGCCTGGTAACGTAGCAGAGACTCATCTTCAATCAGCTGCTGCTCAAACAGCATGCCGGATTCAAAGGCATTCAGGTTGAGCATGCGCTGGCAAAAACCGTGAATAGTAAAGACTGCCGCTTCATCCATCTGCCGTTCGGCTAACAACAACCACTGAGCGGCTTGCGCTTTATCGTCGATCTCTTCCAGCAGACGTTCGTACAGTGGATTGTCGGTAGTTTCACGCAGACAGGCGATGCGCAACTCATGGATATTGCTACGGATACGACCACGCAATTCTGCCGTGGCAGCCTCGGTAAAGGTGACCACCAGCAGTTCTTCAACGGTCAGCGGGCGGGGAAAGGCGGCGGAACCGCCTAGTCCAAGTAACAGGCGCAAATAGAGCGCCGCAATCGTAAAGGTTTTGCCTGTGCCGGCAGAGGCTTCAATCAGGCGCTCACCCTGTAAGGGCAAGCGCAAAGGATCTAGTGTCTCGGCGACATCACTCATTCTTTTCACTCATCAGGGGCATTGTTTGCTGCAACGCGCTGACGTTCTCCCACACTTTCCAGCCTTCAGGGTGTACATATTCGGCTTTCCCGTTCTGGCTGCCGGAAATCTGCGACAGAATAGCCATGCCTTGCGGCTCGACCACCGCCTGATGGAAGAAATCAGCAAGTTTTTGCGGCGTCAGCAGTTTTATCTGGGCCACGATTTTATCACGCGAATCGAAGCGCATATTGCCGCGATCGAAATCTTTACTTAACTTCGATGCTTCTTCGCCGAGCGTTTGCGGTGCCTGCAGCATCTGGGTAATTACCGCCTGCTGGATTTGCGCAAACTCATCTGGCTTCATCGCTCGCAATTTTGCCTCTGCGGTTGGGAAAAACGCCTTGTAACGCTCCCACAAGAATGAAGGCTGTTTATCATTGCTTTGCAAAAGGAAGCCCATGCCCCACTGACGCCCCACGCTCATTGGAAACGCAAACACGGCATAGCCCAATTGTTCTTCGGTACGCAACTGATTGTAGAACCACGGCTGTACGATCTGCCCCAACAGAGAGCTATAGGCTGAGCTGGTGTATTCATCGTAGCCAGTCGGTACAAATACCGCTGCCAGTGCGGAGTCGGTGCTGTTACCGGCTTTTTCAAAGATGACGGATTGTTTTTTATCGACCACTACATCTTTGTTTCGACACCACTCTGAACCATCAGCGCCCAACTGTTTTTGCACATCGCGTGCCTGCGTTGTTGCCTGGGCCTCGGTCATGTTGCCGATAACCATAAACTCTGGTCGAGCCCCTGATTTTAAGGCGTCGCGATAGGCCAGCACCTCTTTCAACGTAATGGAGGGCAAAATTTTACGCCGTTCATCTCGCGAGAAGTACGGCACTTGCGAGAGCATCTGCGCGGGCATAATCGCCTGCTCAAACGCTTTACCCTTTTCTGCGGAATCCATCATCTGGTTATACCAAGACTTCGCCTGCTCAAGCTGATCTTCCGTAGCGGTATAGCTAAAGTACCCCTCGAGCAATGCCTGGAACAGCTGCGGCAGACGCTGGGTGTAACCATTAGCATTAACCATAAGGCCGTTGTTAGCGTTGGTGGAAAAACTTATGCCACCAACCGACGCCTGGTTGCTTAACTGATCAAGCGCCAGCCCTGCGAGATAATCATTGAGCGCAAACATCACCTGATTGCGGGCGCTGTCCATGGCTTTCGGATTACGCAAAATCAGGCTGACATCAGCTTTGGGTTCGCTGGAAAAATAACGGCTTGGCGCATACACCACGCGCAGATTCGACTCATCAACAATCAGCTCTGGATGGTCATATTTCTTCTCTGACTTAATCAGCGAGAAATCGTCAGGAATATAGGGGTTAAGCTCCGGTAAGGAGAGCGCAATATTGGCAGCTTTTTGCTGCCAGTCAGCGAAAGTTTGTTCGCTGATTTTATCGACCTGATACGGCGCATCGACAAAATAAGCCGTTTTATTGTGCGGCTCTTTCGGGCTGATATACCAGATACGCGCATTCTGCGGCGTCATCATCGCCAGACGTTCTTTTACTGCTTTAGCATCGTACCGATCGGCAATATTGACTGCATCCAGCGTATGCTCAACCGGAACGCGAATCATGGTATCTGCCAGCCATTCGACGTAATCCATATCACGGGTGATCGACGGATAACGGAAGTCGATATCCAGCACATTCGCCAGTTCATCGAAGTATTGTTTATCAATGCCTTTTTCACGTAACAGATTGAGATAGCTAAAAATTGCCGCCACAACCTGATCGCGATTAGCCAGGCCTTTATCGGTTAAAGACGCAGAGATCGCTAATACGCCGCTGTTGCCGTTGACGATAGGATCGGAGTTGGCGCTAATGCCCTCAACTAATCCCTGCTTTTGCAGCCAGTCGGAAAGTGTACCTGGGCTGCGATTACCAATCAGATAGGTAATCAATTCATCCGTTTTACTACGGAACTTCGCTGAGTTGTTATCGATGCGAAACTCAACGCGCAGAACTTTACGCGGCAGTGCCGGGACGTAATGAATGATAATGCCCTTTTGCGCGTCGGTGACTACCGGCACGGTGATTTCCGGTTTTTTGCTCTCTTTGTTCGGCACGCGACCAAAGGTGTCCGCCGCCATTTTTGCCAACTCCGGCAGCGGTTTATTGCTGTAAATAACCGCCTTCATCAGATTGGCGGAATAGTACTTCTCGTGGAAATCTTTCAGCGCCTGCTGCACCGGATTACCAGGTTTATCGCTTAAAGTTTCGAGGTTACCACCAGAAAACTTTGAACCGGGGTGTGCCGGGTTAATGGTTTCTGCGCTGACCTGTGCCATGCGCATCCCGTCACGCGTACGCGCCATGGTTAATTCAGCGTTCACCGCATTACGCTCACGTTCGGCATATTTCTTGTCGAGCAAAGGTTCAGCAATAGCATCGGCCAGGCGGTCTACCGCACCAGGCAAGGCGTCGTTCTCAACTTCCAGATAGAAAGCCGTGCGATACGGCGCAGTGCTGGCATTGTGACTACCGCCGTGCATTTTGAGATATTCGGCCAGACTGTCAGCCTGCGGGTACTTTTTCGACCCCATCAGACTCATATGTTCAAGGTAATGTGCCAGCCCCTGGTACGCCTCGGGATCTTCCAGCGACCCAACGGGCACCACCAGCGCCGAGAGCGATTTAACTGCCTGCGGATCAGAAACCAGCAAGACCACCATACCGTTATCCAGACGTATAGCCTGATACTGGCGGTTATCTTTATCACTTTTACGGATGGTTTCCTGAATCGGCTGCCATCCCGTTTCTGCCTGACTTAAGGGTGCCCAAAGGGCAACTAACAACAATAATGCTTTGAACCAAGTGCTGCGGGGCATTCACGGACCTCATAATCAACTTAATTTTCTGTCCAGATTCAACACGTTAACGCAAATCATCTGCCAGAATTTAATCTTGTGCTGCACGAGTCAGCCTATGTTTATATAACCATCAGTCCGTGACTGGTGCGCATCATAAAGTAAGCGGATAGATTGCGCAATTTTTATACAGCACTCATGACTGATTAAAGCGAAACAGCGGTAACAGGAAACGTTGCGACTGTTCAACGATGGCCTCCATTGTCTCTGGTGTTAATTGCCGCCAGAGCCTTTGATACCAGATATCATCACCTTCGCCACGCACCATCATGTTGCCTTCGTAAGCCTGAAGGAATTTCGTACGGGCTTTTTGCAACGTGGAATCGTCATCCAGCATGGCATCGTTTTGCGCGTCATAACAGGTTTTTAGCCACGCGCCGCCACTTTCAGGTAACACCAGCAATGGCGCGGACATCCCTTCACGATACCCCTCAATCAGTTGTGAGAGGTAATGCAAAGCCTGTTCGGCTGCAAGCGGCGGAAAACGCCACTCGCCGTCTTTGCGTAGAAAAAGGCGACTTTCACCATTACCACCGCTGGCACAGTAGACAAGGTGTTCCAGCCAAAGTTGCATTCCCTGCGCCACACTTAATAAAGAGGGACGCCAGCGCAACAGGCCATCCGGCTGCACCTGCGGCAACCAGCCAGTTATCTGCACACCGTTGCAGGCGAGATCAATTTCCATACTCTGCCCCGGCTGGCGACAGGCAATGACTCTGTCGGCAAGCTGCTGCATCTCCTGGCACTGAGTTTCCCAGAAAATTTCACCAAAAGCGCCATACGGTAAATCCCCTGCCGCCCGGAAGCGACGGAACAAGCGTTCGGCATCATCCTGCTCAACCAGTGCATTCAATAACTGCTGATTGATTTGATAACGGCTAAGCCCTTCCAGAATAAATGGCTCGGTGTCGGGGATTTCGCTGTCTTCGGTACGGAAGTTCACCTGCAAACGCATCTGGAAAAATGCCCGCACCGGATGTGCCCAGAATCGTTGTAGCGTTTCCAGCGGCACGGTTTCCGGTAAGGTAAACGGCAGCGGCTGAACAAATTCAGAATGTGCTTTACCAGCCTGGCTGGCCGCAGGTAGCCATTCACGAGCATAGCTTTGTCGTTCGCCTGGCTGGTAGTTTTGTGGATCAAACGGCATCCGGGTATGGAGGCAGGTAAGATGCGCTTTTACCCTTGCCTCGCTTTCATCACAGTTGAGCGCTTCATCGCCCGGTAGATAATGACTTTGCCCGATGTAGTCGATCAGTTCCTGCACCAGTACCGACGGGAAACGTTCACTGTTATCCTGAATGGAAAGCCCGATATAACTGATATAGAGTTTTTGCTGCGCGGAAATTAACGCTTCCAGGAACAGGTAGCGGTCGTCATCGCGACGGCTACGGTCGCCACGCTTCGGTTTCTGGCTCATCAGGTCAAAGCCCAATGGCGCAAGCTGACGTGGATAAACGCCGTCGTTCATTCCCAGCAGGCAAACCACTTTGAACGGAATTGAACGCATTGGCATCAGAGTACAAATGTTAACCGGTCCGGCGAGAAAACGCTGGCTGATACGTTCTTGATCCAGACGCTGTGCCAGTTCATCACGCAATAGTGACAGCGGCACCGCGTCGCCATACTGCGCACCTAAACCTTCGGCGATAATCGCCTGCCATTGTTGTTCGATCAGCGTCATCGCCGCTTCGGTTTCCGCATCCGGCAGGAAGAAGGCGTTGAGCATATCGCGACAAACCGGCAACCACTCTTCTAGCGGACGCTCCTGTGCCAGCCCGCGACGCCAGATGTTTAGCTGCATTAGCAGTGAAGCCAGATGCCCCACCAGTTCTGCAATTAAGCCGCTCGACTCATCATAAGGTAGAACCGATTGCCACTCGCCCTGCGCGCTCTCCATCGCGTAGCCCAGCAACATACGCGTCAGGCCAAATCGCCAGGTGTGTTGTCCGGTGGCGGGGAGTTCCAGCTCGCGAACGTTGTCGTCATCTATCCCCCAACGAATGCCGGATTCGTTGACCCACTGGCGTAAATAACGCAGCCCTTCTTCGGTGATGTCAAACCGCGCCGCCAGCACCGGCACATCCAGTAATGCCAGCACGTCTTCCGACACAAAGCGGCTGTCTGGCAACGATAACAGGCTGATAAACGCTTCCAGTACCGGATGCGACTGCCGCGCCCGACGGTCGGAAATGGCGTAAGGCAGGTAACGATCCGCAGGTGCGCTACCAAACACAGCCTGAATAAACGGACTGTAGCTGTCGATATCAGCCACCATCACGATGATGTCGCGCGGAGTAAGTGTCGGGTCTTCTTCCAGCATCGCCAGCAGGCGATCGTGCAAAACTTCAACTTCACGCTGCGGGCTATGGCAAACGTGGAAGGTGATACTGCTATCCAGTGGATCAAGCGGGCGTTTGTTATCGCTACGGGAAAACTCTTCGATGTTCACACCAGCAACGGCACGGTTTTCCAGTTCCAGAATGTCAGACTGAATGTTATGCAGCAGGTTATCTGGCGTGACATCGACAAAGGCGTCCAGCTCCTGGCTGCTCTCCAGGTCAGAAAGGAGATAAATGTAGTCGCGCCCAAGCTTCCCCCATGAGGCCAGCAGCGGGTTGCCGACATCCTGTTCACCATCGCTGTTAAAGAGCTGTCCGGCATTTTCGCTATCGCGAAATAGCGGCAATTCGCGATCTTCAAAACTGTGTCGACGCTGACGAGTCAGCAGTTTCGCCAGATAAGCAGGATCTTTAATATCGCCCCAGTAATAACGGCAGGGGTTGGTAAACAGGAGATGGATTTCAATATGTTTACCCAGCGCCTGGAGCGCCTGGAGATAAACAGGCGGTAACGCGGAAATACCGCATATAAAGACGCGCGAAGGTAACCCCGGCGGGCAGGTCGTCGCGGACTCCAGCGTTTCGATAAAGCGCTGATAGAGATTCGCGCGGTGCCAGCGCGGTTGTCCGAGTTCATGGGTATATTCCACCAGCGCCTTCCACAACGGCGCTTGCCAGGCCTGTGCTTCTCCCAGCCCTTCAACCAAATGTCCTGTTTCCCATTGTGCCAGCCACTCCGGGCGATAGACCAGATACTGGTCAAACAGGTCCGCCGCTTTTGAGGAAAGCTGGAACAGTTTTCGCTTGTCGCTATCGTCAGTCAGATAATGCCGCAACAGGGTAAAGTCTTCGTGCTCCAACAGTTGCGGCAGCAGAGTCATCAGTTTCCAGCTCATGCTCTGTTTGTTAAAGGCGCTCTCTTTGGGGATCTCCGGTAACACCCGGACGAACATATCCCAGATAAAGCTCGCAGGCAGCGGAAAATCAATGTTTGCCGCAATACCAAACTTTTGCGACAGGGTCATTTGCAGCCACTGTGCCATACCGGTACTTTGCACCAGAATCATCTCTGGTTCGAAAGGATCGTCCAGCCGTTCGCGTTCGACAATAAACTCCATCAACGCTTCCAGCACGTCCAGACGATTGGAATGGTAGACCCTTAACATAGCGGCTCCTGACTACTGACGATTCGGGCAATGCAGGCGGGTCATCTCGCCTTCTCTGCCCCCGGGTGAAACTAGCGTAACGCTGATGCTGACACATCCCGCCTGCGATGTCTGCAATCGGTTGACCTGCCAGTTAGCTGGTGGCGAAATCGCGCGCAGTTGCGTTTGCTGCCAGCCATGCCGCCAGAGCTGTTGGTACTGGTTTCTGCTGGCAAGACTGTTCATTAATGTTCGCTGGAAACCCGATAACGCAGTGACAATCATCACCATCAACACCATCGCCAACATTACCTCCGGCAGGCTAAAGCCTTGTTGATTCTTCAGGGAAGCTGACATAACGCCCTCTCTTTCAGCGGACAAAAATCGCTCCAGCCGCTTGGCGAAAAAACAATGTTTCCATCAATGACTTCGCCTGTTCGCCACAACGAAACGCCTTCATAACCGGCAATCAATAAGGCTTCATTATCTGCCAGTAAACGCAAACAAACCTGGGCATCGGTTTCAGCGTACTGCGAGCACTGAACTGCTAGCTGCGTCTGCCAGGAGTGCATTTTTCCCCACGCCAGCGCCGACTGAACGATGGCCTGGCGGCGCAATGACTGACTTTCCATGCTCACGCGAGAGGCAAAACTGCGATCCTGTTGGCTCATTCCTTGTAATAGCAAACTACCCAAAACCAGCAGCATCAGGACCAGAGCCAGTGACGAAACACCCTTTTCGCGGTTCACAGGTTGAATCCTGTCACGCTATAGCTGGCATTCACCACGGTTTGCGGTTCAGACTTACTGGCAGCACGCATATTAACCGTCAACACCGGCGAGAAGCCGCTGACATCCTGACGTACGACCTGAAAAGTGTCGATAATGATGGCATCCGGATTAGTGACTTTATCCCAGCCCTTACCTTCACAGGATGTCGCACCGCGTAGCGTTTCCAGCACATGCTCCTTCAGACGAAATCCAATCTGGTCAGACTCTTTTACCGGTTCGCGATCCCAGATACCGTTACTGTTCGCATCCCACTGCACAATGATACAGTCACCCTGTCCGACAATTTCCAGCCCTTCGCCGGTACAGATGCCATGACAATAACCCGCCCTCTGGAGATGCTTCGCGACGGTAAATACCCGCAGCCAGATTTCATCTTCCAGCGCCAGCTTACGGGTGCTCGTTAAACTTTCACGCTGTAACGCAGGCAGAAAGCGTGCAGCCCCCAGCAACAATACGCTACTGATCGCCATAGCAATCAACACTTCCAGCAGAGAAAAACCTTGCTCTTTTACAGGCATCCTTCTGTTTCTCCTTGCTGACAAAGCCGGAGTCTTCCCCACGGCGAAACCACCAGCCACCACTCGCCCGTTGAGTTTTTGAAGCGAATATGCCCGGCCCATGCGGTATTGCGCAGGCCAAAGAAAGCAAGCGAAGGTGTCAGGTCGCTCATTTCGACTTCGGGCCAGCGTGGCACAAAGACCAATGGTGAACTGCCATGACAGGTATTGGCCCCAGCAGCGGAACTCACAAGGCACCATAACGTCCCCTCCCTGATAACGCTGATACTGTGGTCGCGGTTATGCCAGTTGGCATCTTCACGTAAATAGAGCAAATAGTCCCGCGCCTGGCTGGCGGTTTGCCATAGCCGTTGCGACTGCTGCCAGTATTGCCAGCCATAGAGTCCACTTGCGCTTAGCATGACCAAAATCAGCATCGCGACCAGCGTTTCAATCAGCGTATAACCACGTTGTGTTTTCATGCCGGCAGTATGGAGCGAGGAGAAAAAAAAGACGAGGGCCAGTTTCTATTTCTTCGGCGCATCTTCCGGACTATTTACGCCGTTGCAGGACGTTGCAAAATTTCGGGAAGGTGTCTCGAAGAATTTAATGGTGGGTAAAAAAAACCGACGCACACTAGCGTCGGCTCTGGCAGGATGTTTCGTAATTAGATAGCCACCGGCGCTTTAATGCCCGGATGCGGATCGTAGCCTTCAATCTCAAAATCTTCGAAACGGTAGTCGAAGATGGATTCGGGTTTACGTTTGATAATCAACTTCGGCAGCGGACGCGGTTCGCGGCTTAATTGCAGATGAGTTTGATCCATATGATTGCTGTACAGGTGCGTGTCGCCCCCCGTCCAGACAAAATCGCCCACTTCCAGATCACACTGCTGCGCCATCATATGCACCAGTAACGCGTAGCTGGCAATGTTAAACGGCAGGCCGAGGAAAACGTCACAGGAGCGCTGATAAAGCTGGCAAGAGAGTTTGCCGTCTGCCACATAGAACTGGAAGAACGCATGGCACGGTGCCAGCGCCATTTTATCCAGTTCGCCTACGTTCCACGCTGAAACAATAATGCGGCGCGAATCCGGGTCGTTTTTCAGCTGGTTCAGTACCGTAGTGATCTGGTCAATATGACGACCATCCGGCGTTGGCCAGGCGCGCCACTGTTTACCATACACTGGCCCGAGGTCGCCGTTTTCATCGGCCCATTCGTCCCAGATGGTGACATTGTTTTCGTGTAGATAAGCAATGTTAGTGTCGCCCTGCAGAAACCACAGCAGTTCATGGATGATGGAACGCAGGTGGCAACGTTTAGTTGTCACCAGCGGGAATCCATCCTGCAGGTTAAAACGCATCTGATGACCAAAAATGGAAAGCGTTCCGGTTCCGGTACGGTCGTTTTTCTGTGTGCCTTCGTCGAGCACTTTTTGCATCAGTTCTAAATACTGTTTCATGGTTCCTCAGGAAACGTGTTGCTGTGGGCTGCGACGATATGCCCAGACCATCATGATCACACCCGCGACAATCATCGGGATGGAAAGAATTTGTCCCATGCTGATGTACTGCACCCAGGCACCAGTAAACTGCGCGTCGGGCTGGCGGAAAAACTCAACAATGATGCGAAACGCGCCGTAACCAATCAGGAACAAACCTGAGACAGCTCCCATTGGGCGCGGTTTACGAATATACAGGTTGAGGATAATAAACAGCACTACACCTTCCAGCAACAGCTCGTAAAGCTGTGATGGGTGGCGCGGCAGCACACCGTAAGTATCGAAAATGGATTGCCACTGCGGGTTGGTTTGCAGCAGCAAAATATCTTCTGTACGGGAGCCAGGGAACAGCATGGCAAACGGGAAGTTCGGGTCAACGCGGCCCCACAATTCACCGTTAATAAAGTTGCCCAGACGCCCGGCACCAAGACCAAACGGAATGAGTGGTGCGATAAAATCAGAGACCTGGAAGAAGGAACGTTTAGTACGGCGGGCGAAGATAATCATCACCACGATAACGCCAATCAGGCCGCCGTGGAAGGACATGCCGCCGTCCCAGACACGGAACAGATACAGCGGATCGGCCATAAACTGCGGGAAGTTGTAGAACAGAACATAACCAATACGTCCACCGAGGAAGACGCCGAGGAAGCCCGCATAGAGTAAGTTTTCAACTTCATTTTTGGTCCAGCCACTGCCCGGACGATTCGCCCGACGTGTTGCCAGCCACATTGCAAAAATGAAACCCACCAGATACATCAGGCCGTACCAGTGAAGCGCCACGGGTCCTATTGAGAAAATGACCGGATCAAACTCCGGAAAATGCAGATAGCTACTGGTCATCTGTCACCACAAGTTCTTGTTATTTCGCTGAAAGAGAACAGCGATTGAAATGCGCGCCGCAGGTTTCAGGCGCTCCAAAGGTGCGAATAATAGCACAAGGGGACCTGGCTGGTTGCCGGATACCGTTAAAAGATATGTATATGATCCGCGCTATAACCCTCCGCGAATCAGCCCGCCCATGCCGCGACGCTCCATAAAGGCTGCAACCTGATGACGAACTTCGGTCGCCAGTTGCGCTTCCAGACTACGCTGCGCAAGATTTTCTGCTTCGGCAAAATCAATGCGCCACAGCAGGTATTTTACCCGCGCTACAGAACGTCCGTTCATAGACAGATGGCGATACCCAAGCCCAATGAGGATTGCCACGCACATGGGATCGCCCGCCATTTCACCGCACAAACGGAGATCGATACCATGTATTTCCGCTTCCCGGGCGATCATTGCCAGAGCTCGTAACATTGCAGGATGAAGGCTGTCATAAATGTTCGCCACCCGGGTATTGTTGCGATCAACGGCCAGAATGTATTGAGTCAGATCGTTGGTGCCAACAGAGATGAAATCGACCCGCTTTGCCAGATGCGGCAGCATAAATACCATTGACGGTACTTCCAGCATGATGCCGATACGTGGTTTGGGAATTTCGTAACCGATCATCTCCTCGACTTCACGTCCGGCACGTTCAATCAGGCGGCGTGCTTCGTCAACTTCATCGAGGCTGGTGACCATCGGCAACAGAATATTCAGGTTGCCCGTAGCGGCATTAGCACGCAGCATCGCCCGCACCTGGATCAAGAAGATCTCCGGCTGATCGAGCGTAATGCGAATCCCACGCCAACCCAGGCATGGATTCTCTTCGCTGATCGGCATGTAAGGCAGCTGCTTATCTGCTCCGACATCCAGCGTACGCAAGGTGACGGGTTTATCATTGAACATTTGCAGCATCCCCTGATACTGCGCCACCTGTTCTTCTTCCGACGGGAAACCACTTTGCAGCATGAATGGGATTTCAGTGCGATAAAGACCGATGCCATCAATACGGCTGCCCAGTTTTTCCTCATGTTCCGGGCTTAAACCAGCATTGAGCATGACTTTTATACGCTCACCGCTTTTTAACTGAGCGGGTAAATTGACGTCATCTTCCGCCAGACGGCTAAGCTCAATCTCTTCACTAATTAGCCGCTGATATTCTTGCAGCAGTACCGGCTCCGGATCGACCAGCAATTCACCGCGATAGCCATCAACGATCAGCGTCCTACGATGCAGCACCGAAGGCTGAATATCCGCGCCCATCACGGTAGGGATCCCCAGCGCACGTACCATGATCGCAGCATGGGAGTTGGCTGCACCATCTCGCACGACAACACCGACTAAGCGATCCTGGGGCAGCTCAGCAAGAGTTGTCGCTGACAGTTCATCTGCCACCAGAATGAAACGTTCCGGCCAGGCGTTCGGCCCTTGATTAGCGTCATCAAGATGAAACAGCAATCGCTGACCCAGCGCACGTAAATCGCCAGCCCGCTCTTTGAGATAGTTATCGCTTAGCGCGGCAAACTGTTCGGCAAATTTTTCAATGACCGTTTTTACCGCCCACTCTGCCACCGAGCCTTTATCAACCTCGGCAAACAATTCGCGACGCAGCCGGGTGTCCGAAAGCAGGTGCGAGTAAAGATCGAAAATAGCCGCCGTTTCTTTTTGTGCTCCGGCGGCAAAGCGTTTGCTGTAGCGGCGAAACTCGTTTGCCGCTTCTTCCAGCGCCCCGGTCAATCGTTCGCGTTCCAGAGCCGGATCCAGCGTTGATGCCTGATACACCTGTTCCATTAAAGGTAACGTGGCATCCTGCCAGCCTTCGGCAATCGCCACACCAGGTGCTGCCGGTAATGCGCGGATTCGCGTCTGGCGATATTGCCCAAACAAGGCAGTCAACTGCGACTGAGAAAGAATAGCTGCCATCTGGGTGGCAAGCGTCACCAGGAAGGATTCTTCACTTTCGTCATACTGGCGCAACTCTCGTTGCTGTACCACCAGTACACCAAGCAACTGGCGACGTTGAATAATTGGTACGCCTAAAAACGCGCGGAAACGTTCTTCTTTTACGGAGGGGATGTATTTGAAGCTGGGGTGCTTTTGCGCATCTGCAAGGTTTATCGGTTCCGCCAGCCTGCCAACCAGGCCGACGATCCCTTCATCAAACGCGAGCGTTACAGTGCGACCGCGTGGTTTTTTCAGCCCCCGGGTCGCCATCAGGTAGTAACAACGTCGATCATGATCGGCCAGGTAGACCGAACAGACCTCGGTATCCATCGCAAGACAGATGTCGGTAACCAGAATATTTAACGCCTCATTCAGGCATGGTGCGCTGGCTACCTTTTCGACTATTTCGCGCAGGCGAGTGAGCATAATTGGCGTGACTTAACCTCTTTTACGTCGATAAGCAGATGTGTTTTGTGGTTTTGGCGTATTTTCCTGCAGTGACATCACCACACTCGCGAACTCTTTCATTACCCTACGGTAGACATCACGTTTAAATGACACCACCTGTCTGACCGGATACCAGTAACTTACCCATCGCCAGCCGTCAAACTCTGGTGTACTGCTGGTTTGCATATTGATTTCTGCATCGCCGCTCACCAGCTGCAAGAGAAACCATTTTTGTTTTTGGCCGATACAAACCGGCTTCGTGTCCCAACGCACCAAACGTTTCGGTAATTTGTAGCGCAACCAGTTACGCGTTGAAGCAAGGATTCGAACGTCTTTGCGGCTTAATCCTACTTCTTCAAACAATTCACGGTACATCGCCTGCTCTGCGGATTCTCCGGGGGTGATTCCGCCTTGCGGAAATTGCCAGGAGTGCTGACCAAATCGCCGGGCCCACATTACCTGCCCCTGGCGATTACAAATCACGATACCTACGTTTGGGCGGTAGCCATCGTCATCAATCACCGGACTACCTCAAAATAAAGCTTTATATACGAATGATTGTTTCATACTCCAGGAAGACGGTAAACCACTCTCTGCAGGGCATTACACACTAATAACAATTGAATAACTCACAGTTATGTGCAGAGTTATAAACAGAGGAAGGGGTGGATAGCCGTTTTTATTCACCTTTTCTGTGGATAGAGTTGTGAAGAACTACGGAATTACTACGGGAAAACCCGGAGCATTCTGAATAAGCCCGATATAGGCATTTTAAAATATTCATTATCAGTCAATGCATTACATGTAATTTGAGTAATGAAAAAGAGTAATTCGTGACCCAGGTCACACCTCTCATTTACGGGTTGGCGAAAGATCAACCAATGCCGTATTTATCCACAGAATGTGCCACTAAGTTAAGCACTGAACCACTAAAAACTGGAGTTTCGTCGCACGTCAAGGCTGTAAATGGAAACAGTAGTGGAGGTTTTTCACAGTTATCCCAGCTTTCTGTGGATAACATGGTGTAAGATCCTGTTTATTTTCAGTGACCAGATTTGGAAAACCTATTGCAGTGCTGCGCAACTCGATTATCGGCAGCCTAAAAAGCAATATAAATCAGAGAATTGAACAACACATGTGGAAAAAGTTACACTGCGAATATTCGGCACATAATTGCTGTTTGTTTTTTAACCAAGGTATCATGACATGTCCCAACCTCGCCCACTGCTCTCTCCTCCCGAAACTGAAGAACAGTTGTTAGCGCAAGCACAGCAACTTTCTGGTTATACATTGGGAGAACTGGCGGCACTTGCCGGGCTGGTTACGCCAGAGAATTTAAAACGCGATAAGGGCTGGATTGGCGTGTTACAGGAGATCTGGCTAGGTGCCAGCGCAGGGAGTAAACCTGAGCAAGATTTTGCTGCTCTGGGTGTGGAACTTAAAACTATCCCTGTGGATAGTCTTGGTCGTCCGCTGGAAACAACATTCGTTTGTGTTGCCCCGTTAACGGGTAATAGCGGGGTGACCTGGGAAACCAGCCACGTGCGCCACAAGCTCAAACGCGTACTGTGGATACCGGTTGAAGGCGAGCGCAGCATCCCGCTGGCGCAGCGTCGCGTAGGATCCCCGTTGCTGTGGACCCCGAATGAAGAGGAAGACCGACAGCTACGCGAAGACTGGGAAGAATTAATGGATATGATTGTTCTCGGTCAGGTTGAGCGGATCACCGCTCGTCACGGGGAATATTTACAGATAAGACCGAAAGCAGCGAATGCGAAAGCGCTTACCGAAGCCATTGGTGCCCGGGGCGAACGGATTCTGACGCTGCCACGCGGCTTTTATTTGAAGAAGAATTTCACCAGTGCACTACTGGCCCGTCATTTTCTGATCCAGTAGCCATCGCTTTGACCTGCCGCTTTCCGGGCATATAATTACCGCTTCATTTTTTTGGCAGGGCTTTTTAGATGTTATTTGCATGGATAACCGATCCTAACGCCTGGCTTGCGCTCGGTACGCTGACGCTGCTGGAGATCGTTCTTGGGATCGACAATATTATTTTCCTTTCTCTGGTGGTGGCAAAGCTTCCCACAGCACAACGTGCTCATGCGCGCCGTCTGGGGTTGGCGGGAGCCATGGTTATGCGTCTGGCGCTGCTGGCATCAATCGCCTGGGTTACGCGCCTGACAAATCCGCTTTTTACAATATTCAGTCAGGAAATTTCTGCCCGTGATTTGATTCTGCTTCTGGGTGGCTTGTTCCTTATCTGGAAAGCCAGCAAGGAAATCCACGAATCCATTGAAGGTGAAGAAGAAGGGCTGAAAACACGCGTTTCATCATTCCTCGGCGCTATCGTGCAGATTATGCTGCTGGATATTATCTTTAGCCTCGACTCGGTGATTACGGCTGTGGGTCTGTCAGATCACCTGTTTATTATGATGGCAGCCGTGGTGATTGCCGTAGGCGTGATGATGTTCGCCGCGCGCTCGATTGGTGATTTTGTCGAACGCCATCCTTCGGTAAAAATGCTGGCGCTTTCTTTCCTGATTCTGGTGGGCTTTACCCTGATTCTGGAAAGTTTCGACATCCACGTACCGAAAGGTTACATCTACTTCGCGATGTTCTTCTCTATTGCGGTTGAAAGCCTCAACTTGATTCGCAACAAAAAGAATCCGCTCTGATACTCCGTACGCTCTCCTGCTGGAGGGCGTACTCACTCCTTTTACCCTCACAGTTTAAGATTTTCCTGCTTTCAAGATATATAACGTCGGTTTATAAACAGACTATTATCATAGGTAGGCCAAATGAGGATAACCGGATGAAAAAATGGGCAGTAATAATTTCTGCAGTCGGACTGGCGTTTGCTGTTTCCGGGTGTTCCAGTGATTACGTCATGGCGACCAAAGATGGCCGTATGATTTTGACCGATGGAAAACCTGAAATTGATGATGATACCGGGCTGGTGAGTTATCACGATCAGCAAGGTAACGCGATGCAAATTAACCGTGATGATGTTTCGCAAATTATTGAACGTTAACAAATAAGGTCAGCATCCGGCTGGCCTTAAGATTTTTCTCTTTCCCTTTTCCCTTCCCTCTGCCATTTTTATATTCCTTATGTCGTGATTATAAAAAGGAAACGGCTATGCAATATCACCGTATACCCCACAGTTCGCTGGAAGTCAGCACGCTGGGGCTTGGCACGATGACGTTTGGTGAACAGAACAGCGAAGCCGACGCCCACGCACAACTCGACTATGCCGTCGCTCAGGGCATTAACCTTATCGACGTTGCCGAAATGTACCCAGTACCTCCGCGCCCCGAAACGCAAGGGTTAACCGAAACCTACGTCGGCAACTGGCTGGCGAAACATGGCAGCCGCGAAAAGTTAATTATCGCCTCCAAAGTGAGCGGACCGTCGCGCAATAATGACAAGGGCATCCGCCCGGATCAGGCGCTGGATCGGAAGAATATCCGCGAAGCGCTGCATGACAGCCTCAAGCGCCTACAGACTGATTACCTCGATCTTTATCAGGTGCACTGGCCGCAGCGCCCGACCAACTGCTTCGGCAAACTCGGTTATAGCTGGACGGATTCTGCGCCTGCGGTTTCGCTGCTGGATACGCTGGACGCACTGGCAGAGTACCAACGCGCGGGAAAAATTCGTTATATCGGCGTGTCGAACGAAACTGCATTTGGCGTAATGCGCTACCTGCATCTGGCGGACAAACACGATCTGCCGAGTATTGTCACCATTCAGAACCCTTACAGTCTGTTAAACCGCAGTTTTGAAGTAGGTCTGGCAGAAGTCAGCCAGTATGAAGGGGTCGAACTGCTGGCCTATTCATGCCTGGGTTTCGGCACGCTGACCGGGAAATATCTCAATGGTGCAAAACCCGCTGGCGCACGTAATACGCTCTTTAGTCGGTTCACCCGCTATAGCGGTGAGCAAACGCAAAAAGCCGTCGCGGCGTATGTTGATATCGCCAGACGTCATGGCCTGGACCCTGCTCAGATGGCGCTCGCGTTTGTACGCCGTCAACCGTTTGTTGCCAGCACTCTGCTGGGCGCAACCACGATGGATCAGCTGAAAACTAACATCGAAAGTTTGCATCTGGAGTTAAGCGAAGACGTATTAGCTGAAATTGAAGCGGTGCATCAGGTTTATACTTATCCGGCACCATAAGATTAACGCCGGTTAAAACCGGCGTTAAATATTAATGACGGCGCTGCCAGATCCACAGCGCCGTTATTGCCAGCGCAAACAGCGCACCGAAGCCAATGCCAATGGGCACGACCGGGATGCCTACCATTACCGCCAGCGAGTAAATGCCCAGCATCAACAACATGGCGCTGTTTTCGCCAAGGTTTTGTACTGCAATCGCATTCCCCGCCCCGACGCTTTTTTTACCCCGCTCCTGTAGCAACGCATTGAGCGGAACGACAAAAAAGCCCCCCATCACGCCAATCAGCATCAACAAGGCATAGGCTGGCAGCAGCTCGTGTTGCAGGGAAAAAATCAGTACCACCACGCCAATCAAAATCCCGGCTGGCATACAGCGTGACACGGTTTCCAGCGTAACTAACTTCGCTGCCGCACCTGCGCCAACCACGATACCAATCGCTACCATCGCGTTGAGATAGGTGGGCGTAGCGTTATCGGTAATGCCCAGCGCCACCGGTACCCACAGCACCAACAGGAAACGCAGCGTGACACCCGCTCCCCAGAATAAACTGGTGCCCACCAGCGAAAAACGCGTTTCACCATTGCGCCATAGCGAGGTGCAGGCATTCAGGAAACTGCGGGTCATGTTGATGAGATTCCAGGACTGCCCCGGACGCGCCGCCGCCAGTTTGGGAATGTAGATATTGGCAACGACCGCACCACCGTAGGCCAGTGCGCATGCGGCCAGGGCGATGAGGACATGCCAGTCAGCCAGCACACCACCGGCTACGGAACCGAGCAAAATCGCCGCTATGGTAGAAGCTTCCATTAAACCGTTAGCTTTCACTAACTTACTACCCGTGGTTAATTCGCCGAGAATACCGTATTTCGCCGGTGAATAGGCTGCAGCACCAACCCCCACCAGCGTATAGCCGAGAAACGGATTGATACCAAAGCAGATACTGGCTGCGCCCAGCAGCTTCAGGCCGTTGGCAAACATCATCACCCGGCCTTTGGCGAAGCTATCCGCCACCTGCCCGACAAACGGCGCAAAAAGAATGTAAGCACCTACAAACACCATTTGCAGGATGGGCTGGCTCCACTCCGGATAGAACTGCGCTTTCAGTAACGCCAGAGTGGCAAACAGTAGGGCATTATCGCCAAACGCAGAGAGAAACTGCGCCACGATAACCGCTTTCATCCCCTTCGACCACAACGAAGTGTTAGTGTGCACTGACTCACTCATCGTGTTGTTCCGCTTCGTCTACCCAGCTTTTCAACGTGACAAAGTCAGGTTTGCCGCTGCCAAGTAATGGCATCTGTTTCAGATAGCGAATATCGCGCGGTACAGCAAGCTCCGGCACGCCGTGCTCGCGGGCATACTGTTGCAACTTATCGCGCGTCAGTTCGTTATCTGTGGTGAAAAGCACCAGTGCCTCGCCTTTGCTGGCATCGCTCTTAATCGCAGTGGCATGGACTTTATCTGGCGAAACACCAAGTGCCAGTTGTTCCACCATTTCCAGCGACACCATTTCGCCTGCAATTTTGGCAAAGCGTTTTGCGCGGCCCTGAATCTGCACAAAGCCCTGCTCGTCAAAACGCACAATATCGCCAGTGTCATACCAGCCGCGCTCCATTTCGCCGCGAACATTCTCGGCGGTGGGCACTTCCAGTACACCTGGCTTCTCCACCCGCAGATAGCCGTTCATTATGTTCGGCCCTTTCAGTTGCAGGCGTCCGCCCTCTTCGATACCAGGAACCGACAACAGGCGCGCATCCATTCCTGGTAGAATACGCCCTACCGTACCGGGTTTCGCCGCCATCGGTACGTTGATAGAAACGACAGGCGCGCACTCGGTTACACCATAGCCTTCAAGGATGCGCAGGCCAAATTTATCCTGCCAAAGCTGTTTGGTACTTTCTTGTAGTTTTTCTGCGCCTGCCACCACATAGCGTAGACGATAGAAGTCATACGGGTTGGCGAAACGCGCGTAGTGACCGAGGAAAGTCGAGGTACCGAACAACACGGTGCAACTGCGGTCATACACCAACTCCGGCACAATGCGGTAATGCAGCGGGCTTGGATAAAGGAACACTTCTGCACCTGTAAGCAGTGGCGTAAACAGGCCTACCGTCAGCCCAAAGGAGTGAAACAGCGGTAATGCCGACATAAAGCGATCGTTGGTGGTGAAGTCGGCAATCGTTTTAATCTGCTCGACGTTCGCCAGAATGCTTTTATGGCTATGGACGACGCCTTTTGGATGGCCTTCAGAACCGGAGGTAAAGAGGATCAGCGCCTCTTCTTCCGGCTGCTGTTTTACCTGCGCCAGGCGCGGCATCAGCAAATGAGCGAAGATCCATACTTTGTCGGCAGTGGTGACATCTGCTTTTAAATCTTCCAGATAGACCCAGCGCACCTGAGTAAGTTGCTCCGGCAGATGCCAGAGTTTGCCTTTATCGAGAAACTGGCGGGAAGTGAAGATGGTTTTGATTTCAGCCGCCGTAATAGCACTGGTCAGCCCTTTTACCCCAGCAGTGTAGTTCATCATTGCGGGAATGCGGCGACGCGCGATGGCCCCAAAAATCACTGCCGCACTGATGCCTGCATTGGGCAGCATTAAGCCGATGCGTTCGCCTTCAACACTGTATTTTTCAAGGATGCGTCCAACAAACAGCGTTTTCGTAAGCAATTTGCGATAGGAGTCTGGGGTAAAGTTGACGTCTTCGACACATTTCTTCCCGGCTCCGAAGCGGTACATTGCACTCAGTAAAGATTCGTACAGAGTTTCACGCGGGCGCACCGCCATACGCGCTTCCATCATTATTTGATGCAGCATTTCGCCAGCGATTTTGCGACGGTCACGGGCACGCGACGCATCCGGCATCGCCACCTGCGTTGGAGGCAAAATATGCAGAGTAATTTGCGGGAACAAGCGACGTTTAACCAGACCTTTCAGGCGGCTGAAGTGCGTAAGTTCCGCCCCTTCAATACGCACAGGAATAACCGTTGCACCAGACTTCGCCGCGACAAAACCCGCGCCATCGTAGATTTTCATCAGCGAGCCTGTAGTGGTGATGCGTCCTTCAGGGAAAATCACCACTGGTCGACCCTGTTCCACCAGACGTACCAGATGTTTAATAGCCATAGGTTGCGTCGGGTCGAGAGGAACAAAGTCGATAAATGATTTCAGCCAACGCATATACCACTGTTGGCTTATTGAGGTGTAAACGGCAAACACTGGACGCACAGGTAAAAACAGTCCAAGCAAAATGCCATCAATAAAAGAGACGTGATTAGGCGTAATTAGAACGCGCTCGCCCTTCAGTGCCTGGGTGTCACCCGTAACGCGAACGCGATACAAAACACGGCACAAATTTCGAAAAAAGCTAAAAAGCATTCCAACTCCCTTTGCTCTGATTCAGTAAAAGCGAATGGAGGGAGATTACACGAGATAAAGAACGCGAGCGACAGTAAATTAGGTGCGAAAAAAAACCTGCGCATCCGCGCAGGTTGGTGCAAGAGACAGGGTACGAAGAGCGTACCGAATAATCTCACCAATCAATACCTCTGGGATTACCACTTTAGCAACCTGAAGCCAAACGCCACCAGCGGTCAATCGCAACAGCGTTTCGCAAAGTGTAACCAAAGGTTTGCAATCTCTTTTTTTGTCTTACTTATTTGCGTTTGGCTCACATTCCCACGATGAAAACACGCCCCCCCTTGAACCAACGGGCGTTTTCCGTAACACTGAAAGAATGTAAGCGTTTACCCACTAAGGTATTTTCATGGCGACCATAAAGGATGTAGCCCGACTGGCAGGCGTTTCAGTCGCCACCGTTTCCCGCGTCATTAATAATTCACCCAAAGCCAGCGAAGCTTCCCGGCTGGCTGTGCATAGTGCAATGGAGTCTCTTAGCTATCACCCGAACGCCAACGCCCGTGCGCTGGCGCAGCAGACCACTGAAACGGTCGGTCTGATCGTTGGTGATGTTTCCGATCCGTTTTTCGGTGCAATGGTGAAAGCGGTCGAACAGGTGGCTTATCACACCGGTAATTTCTTATTGATTGGCAACGGTTACCACAACGAACAAAAAGAGCGTCAGGCTATTGAGCAACTGATCCGCCATCGCTGTGCTGCGTTGGTCGTCCATGCCAAAATGATCCCGGATGCCGATTTAGCCTCATTAATGAAACAAATGCCCGGTATGGTGCTGATCAACCGTATCCTGCCTGGCTTTGAAAACCGTTGTATTGCTCTTGACGATCGTTACGGTGCCTGGCTGGCAACGCGTCATTTAATTCAGCAAGGTCATACCCGCATTGGTTATCTGTGCTCTAACCACTCTATTTCTGACGCCGAAGATCGTCTGCAAGGGTATTACGATGCCCTTGCTGAAAGTGGTATTGCGGCCAATGACCGGCTGGTGACATTTGGCGAACCAGACGAAAGCGGCGGCGAACAGGCAATGACCGAGCTTTTGGGACGAGGAAGAAATTTCACTGCGGTAGCCTGTTATAACGATTCAATGGCGGCGGGTGCGATGGGCGTTCTCAATGATAATGGTATTGATGTACCGGGTGAGATTTCGTTAATTGGCTTTGATGATGTGCTGGTGTCACGCTATGTGCGTCCGCGCCTGACCACCGTGCGTTACCCAATCGTGACGATGGCGACCCAGGCTGCCGAACTGGCTTTGGCGCTGGCGGATAATCGCCCTCTCCCGGAAATCACTAATGTCTTTAGTCCGACGCTGGTACGTCGTCATTCAGTGTCAACTCCGTCGCTGGAGGCAAGTCATCATGCAACCAGCGACTAACCGCAGTTAAAGCAATTCCAGCGCCAGTAATTCTTCGATGGTCTGGCGACGGCGAATCAACCGCGCCTGACCATTATCAAACAGAACTTCTGGTAACAGCGAACGGCTATTGTAGTTGGATGACATTGATGCGCCATATGCCCCTGTATCATGCAGTACCAGATAATCACCTGCCTTCACTTCCGGCAAGGCGCGGGTTTCAACATTTCCCCCTTCCTGCTGGGTAAAGACATCGCCCGATTCACATAACGGTCCGGCGACGACGGTTTCCACCGTTGGCGCGTGTTCCAGAGAACGACCATCAGCTGCCAGGGCACTGATATGGTGGTAACTACCGTACATTGCCGGGCGCATCAGATCGTTGAACCCGGCATCAACCAGCACAAAGTGGCGGCTCCCCATTTGTTTGACGCTCCGCACCTGAGTAATTAATACGCCAGACTGCGCTACCAGGAAGCGACCCGGTTCAATTTCCAGTTTCACAGGGTGGCCCAAATGGCGGGCGATTTGCTCACGCGCGGCATTCCACAGACCATAATAATGTTCGGTATCAACCGCCTCTTCACCCTGTTGATAAGGAACAGAAAGCCCACCGCCCGCAGAAATAGCCTGTAAATCCTGACCGAATTCGATGACCTGACGCACCATAGCACCACACACCTGTTCCAGATGGGCATAATCAACGCCAGAACCAATGTGCATGTGAATGCCGACCAGCTGCAGATGATGACGTTGTATCACGTCCAGTGCGGCGGGCAGATCGGTGTACCAGATACCGTGCTTGCTGTTTTCGCCACCGGTATTGGTTTTTTGGCTATGTCCGTGACCAAACCCCGGATTAACGCGCAGCCATACCCGATGCCCTGGCGAAACCGGGCCCAGTTGGTCGAGCATATCAACAGAACCCGCATTCACCGGAATTTGCAATTCACTGACGCGTTCAAGCGTCGCCTGATCGATAACATCTGCCGTAAAAACAATATCATCGGGGTGCGTTTGCGGATTGTAACCCGCCGCCAACGCACGCTCTATTTCGCCTAACGAGACGGAATCCACTTTCACGCCCTGCTCACGCATTAAGCGCAAAATATGAATATTGGAACAGGCTTTCTGTGCAAAGCGCACCACATCAAACTGTTTCAGCGCTGCAATCTGCCGACGAATAATTTGCGCATCGTAGACCCACACCGGGCAGCCAAATTCAGCGGGCAAACGCAGCAGATTTTCGGCGGTGAGATCGGTATCGGTGCTGAACAGTGAATGTGGCATAACAAACTCCAGATAAGTGCTTTTTTATGATTACGCCACATCATAAAAAGAATAAAAAATATCGATTTATGTCGAGTCTATGCAAAAATGATATGGATTACCGGATTGCGAGAGAGCGCTAATGGCCGCCGTTAACTTACGTCATATTGAAATTTTTCATGCGGTAATGACCGCCGGAAGCCTGACTGAGGCGGCACACCTGCTACACACCTCACAGCCAACCGTCAGCCGCGAACTTGCGCGCTTTGAGAAGGTGATCGGGCTGAAATTGTTTGAGCGCGTACGTGGGCGATTACATCCTACCGTGCAAGGACTGCGTCTGTTTGAAGAAGTGCAACGATCCTGGTACGGACTGGATCGAATTGTCAGCGCTGCAGAAAGTCTGCGCGAGTTTCGCCAGGGAGAACTGTCTATTGCCTGCCTGCCGGTCTTTTCGCAATCTTTTTTACCGCAGCTCCTGCAACCCTTTCTGGCACGTTATCCCGATGTCAGCTTAAATATCGTGCCCCAGGAATCACCGCTACTTGAAGAGTGGCTCTCGGCCCAGCGTCATGATTTAGGACTCACTGAGACACTCCATACGCCTGCGGGAACAGAACGTACCGAATTACTCTCTTTAGATGAAGTGTGTGTGTTACCTCCGGGTCATCCGCTGGCGGTAAAAAAGGTATTAACGCCGGATGATTTTCAGGGTGAGAACTACATCAGCCTTTCCCGTACTGACAGCTATCGCCAGTTGCTGGATCAGCTATTTACTGAACATCAGGTTAAACGACGCATGATCGTAGAAACCCACAGCGCCGCGTCAATCTGCGCAATGGTACGGGCGGGGGTAGGTGTTTCGGTGGTTAACCCGCTCACCGCACTGGATTATGCGGCAAGCGGTTTAGTGGTGCGGCGGTTCAGTATTGCGGTTCCGTTCACCGTCAGCCTGATCCGCCCCCTGCACCGCCCGTCATCAGCGCTGGTGCAGGCGTTTAGTGAGCATTTACAAGCGGGGTTACCGAAACTGGTCACTTCTCTTGACGCTATTTTGTCGTCAGCTACGACAGCATAAAAGCGACAGCATCCTCGGCATGGATCGCCGCAGTATCAAACACAGGCAAAACACTGCGCTCTTCTGGCACCAGTAAACCAATTTCTGTGCAGCCAAAAATGACGCCCTGTGCGCCCTGTTCTGCAAGGCGAGCAATCACTTGCGCATAATAAGCGCGTGACGCTTCGGTAAATTGCCCCAGACACAGTTCTTCAAAAATAATCTGATTAATTTTCGCCCGTTCATCCGCTTCAGGAATAAGACAATTGATGGAAAATTGTTCCGTCAGCCGCCCGCGATAAAAATCCTGTTCCATGGTGTAACGCGTACCCAGCAGCGCCACACGAGTCATTCCGGCCCCGGTAATTGCACGTCCGGTGGCATCCGCAATGTGTAAGAAAGGCAGAGTGCAACGTGACTCAATGGCATCCGCCACTTTATGCATCGTATTGGTACATAACACAATACCTTCTGCGCCCGCCCGCTGTAAGCCAAGCGCCGCCTCAGCCAGAATGTCCCCGGTTTTATCCCATTCCCCGCGACGCTGGCACTCTTCTATTTCATGAAAATCGACGCTATGTAGCAGCACTTGCGCAGAGTGAAGCCCACCAAGCCGCTGTTTAATGCCTTCATTTATCAAACGATAGTAAGGAATGGTGGATTCCCAGCTCATTCCTCCCAGCAAACCAATTGTTTTCATTCCTCTCTCCTGATGTGTGTTACCGCAACAAGGCTGAATAAGGAACGAGACAAACGCCTCAACGGCCAAGTGCCCAATCTCTATTAACGAAAAAAGGGCCGGATGTACAGCACATCCGGCCCGTGAAATCAGATGCCGATATTTCTCAACTTCTCGCCTGCCATCAGTTTGCGTTCGATATGTTCCAGCGTGACATTTTTGGTTTCCGGAATGAGCCAGAAAGTGATGCCCACAAACGCAATGTTCAGCGCAGTGTAGAGCCAGAACGTACCGGCAGCGCCAATGCTGTCGAGCAGCGTCAGGAAGGTCGCGCCGATAATCATATTCGACACCCAGTTCGTGGTGGTCGAACAGGTAATACCGAAATCGCGGCATTTCAGCGGCTGAATTTCAGAGCACAGGATCCACACCACTGGCGCGGCGCTCATCGCATAACCGGCAATACACATCATCGTCATGCCAACAGAGAGCCAGGACAAGCCACTGGAAGCCGTACCGTTATCAAACTGCATCAGGCAATAGCCCAGCACCAGAGTGCCTAACGCCATCACGCTGAAACCAATTTTCAGAGCCGGTTTACGCCCTGCTTTATCTACCGTAAACACCGCAATAAAGGTGGCGAACATAAAGGTCAGCCCTACGACCAGAGTCGTAATCATCTGTTGTTCTGTGGTCGTAAAGCCCGCCATTTTGAAGATACGCGGCGCGTAGTACATGATGATGTTCATACCGGTAAACTGCTGCATCGCCTGCAACAACATACCGAGAAACACAGCACGACGGACGTTACGGTTGATCTTAAACAGTGCCCAACCGCCCTGTTTTAACTTCAGGCTTTCACGAATTTCGTTGAGTTCTTCTCGCGCTTTTTCCGACGTATCGCGCAGCATACGCAATACTTCTTCCGCCTCAATATGACGCCCCTTTTCCGCCAACCAGCGCGGGCTATTTGGCAGGAAGACCACCAGAATAATCAGCAGAACTGCTGGTAAAGCAAGAACCCCCAACATTGCGCGCCAGTTACCGCTATAACTGAACGCTGTATCGGATAAAAACGCCAGCACGATGCCGAGTGTGACCATCAACTGGTACATACTGATCATCTTACCGCGAACGTTTTCACTTGCCATTTCAGAAAGATACAGAGGAGCGGTGTAAGACGCGATCCCGACAGCAATGCCCAGCACCACACGAGCGGCGATTAACATCTCTACACTGGTCGCAAAAGCGGACCCTATAGAACCGAGTACAAACAGGATGGCCCCCGCCATCAGGCTGTATTTACGCCCCAGGCGGAACGACAGCCAACCATTAAACAGCGCACCAATTGCTGCGCCGAGCATCATGCTACTAACCACCCATTCCTGCAAATGACTGGTCAGCACAAAGTGATCGGTAATGAACGGCAACGCTCCGGCGATTACGCCGATATCAAGACCAAATAACAATCCTGCGACCGCAGCAGCTACCGAAACAAACATATTCATACGCCGCGTATCCCGCAAAGAACGTGGCGTTAAAGCAGATTCCGTATTGATAGTAACCATTTTTTCCTGCCAGCAGAGAGTAAGACATAGTGAAAAAATACGTGAACAACTCACGCAGGTGTCAGGTCGGAAACAGCATAAATATGGATTAAATTGCTGCGACATGTCGTTATGTGATGGATATTCCAATTTTCAAATTAAGTTGAATTATTGAGATTATTATTAACCACCTAATTTTACAGCAGATAAAATTCATAAAGTTCATTAATTGATAATTAATATGGATTATTTCATAACCATGATATGGATTATGATGATCTACAGGTATAAAAAACCCTGCCATGCGGCAGGGTCATAAAAGTAAGAAGAATGAATTAACGCGCCAGCCAACCGCCATCCACGGCAATGGTATAACCATTCACATAATCTGAAGCGCTGGAGGCAAGGAACACTATCGGCCCCATCAGGTCACTCGGCAGTCCCCAACGACCAGCTGGAATGCGGTCGAGAATTTCCGCGCTACGTTGTTCATCTGCCCGTAGTTGTTGAGTATTGTTGGTCGCCATGTAACCCGGAGCTATCGCATTAACATTAATGTTGTGTTTAGCCCATTCGTTCGCCATCAATCGCGTCACACCCATCACGCCGCTTTTTGATGCGGTATAAGAAGGCACACGGATCCCGCCCTGGAAGGAGAGCATTGACGCGATATTGATAATCTTGCCGCCATTGCCTTGCGCGATAAAGTGTTTCGCCGCTGCCTGAGACATGAAGAATACGCTCTTGATATTCAGGTTCATGACATCGTCCCAGTCTTTTTCGCTGAACTCGAGAGCGTCTTCGCGGCGAATCAATCCGGCGTTATTCACCAGGATATCAATATGACCAAATTCAGCTACCGCGCGATCCAGCAGTCCAGGAATGCCATCAATCTTTCGCAGATCGGCGGTCAGGCTTAAAAAACGACGCCCCAGCGCCGTGACCTGCTCGATGGTTTCAGTCGGTTCAACGATGTTAATGCCAACAATGTCACAGCCCGCTTGCGCCAGCCCCAACGCCATCCCCTGGCCCAGCCCAGTATCACAACCAGTGACGACCGCAACTTTACCTTCGAGAGAAAATGCACTTAAAATCATAACAATACCTTATTCGTTTATGCCCACAACTAGCGCAAATCTTTAACGGCCACATGGTCCATATCATCAAAGACCTGGTTTTCACCAACCATGCCCCAGATAAAGGTATAAGCTTTGGTTCCGACGCCGGAATGGATCGACCAGCTCGGGGAGATCACCGCCTGCTCGTTATGCATCACAATGTGACGCGTTTCTTGCGGTTGCCCCATCATGTGGAAAACGCAGGCGTCATCATCCATATTGAAATAGAAATAAACTTCCATCCGGCGCTCGTGGGTGTGACACGGCATGGTGTTCCACAAGTTACCTGGAGCCAGCTCCGTCAGCCCCATACTCAATTGGCAGGTTTCCAGCACATCCGGGACAAAATATTTGTTAATAGTGCGACGGTTACTGGTGAGGTTATCGCCTAACGTGACTGGAGATACTTCGTCCGGGGTGACTTTTTTGGTGGGATACGTCGTATGCGCGGGTGCGCAATTGTAATAAAACTTTGCCGGAGTGGCGGTATCAATACTGGCAAAGACAACTTCTTTTGCACCTTTACCAA
Organism: Shigella sp. FC1544; assembly: GCF_001722145.1. Classification (NCBI taxonomy): domain Bacteria; kingdom Pseudomonadati; phylum Pseudomonadota; class Gammaproteobacteria; order Enterobacterales; family Enterobacteriaceae; genus Shigella; species Shigella sp. FC1544. The sequence goes on along the minus strand of NZ_MECT01000033.1, from coordinate 3,635 downwards.
CATACAGGGCATCGCGGTGACCGATTTCATAGCATTGGCCATCGACAGTAATCGTACCGGCACCGCCAATATTGATAACACCTAACTCGCGACGTTCAAGGAAATAGCGTACGCCGAGTTGTTTACCAACTTCCCCGCCAACGGAAACCGTTTTAGTTATCGGCATAATGCCGCCAACAATAATTCGGTCAATGTGGCTGTAAACCATGGTGTACTCATCGGCGACAAATACCTTTTCAACCAAAAATTCATTGTGCAGCCCTTGGGTATCCAGCGTTTTTGCGTGCGCACTGTGGATGCTCTGTCTTACGTCCACATCAACCTCCGATAATCAGTGAAGCGTGAAAATAGAAAACGATAGTGAAACACTGTTTCGTTTTCTCTATAAAGGGATGATATGCCCATGGGCTAGGGTTTTCAATTAAAAATAAAACAATGTTTTATTTTTAAGTTAAGGATTAAAAAAAGTGCAGTGTCGATCACGAATATGTCATGAGAATGGAAAAATGAGGGAGCCCAGAAAATGTATGTCGACTTGCCAGCCATCATTATTCAACAGATTAATGACGGCAGATATTTATCGGTAAGGAGGAAATGCAGAGCTACTCGTCACGTTCAATGGTCAATGCCACGCCCTGGCCCCCGCCGATACAAAGCGTTGCCAGCCCTTTGCGGGCATTACGTTTCACCATTTCATGAACCAGAGAAACCAGGATTCGGCAACCGGAAGCGCCTATCGGGTGACCGAGTGCGATCGCGCCACCATTGACATTGACCCGACGCTCATCCCACTCAAGCATCTTGCCAACCGAAAGCGCCTGTGCAGCAAACGCTTCATTAGCCTCGATAAGATCGACATCAGCCAACTGCCAGCCTACACGCTCCAGGCAACGGCGGGTCGCATACACCGGCGCAATTCCCATCAATGCCGGATCTACACCAACGCTGGCAAATGCGCGGATGCGGGCCAGCACGGGTAAATTCAACGCTCGTGCTTTGGCTTCGCTCATCATCATTACCGCAGCTGCGCCATCGTTTATGGATGATGCATTCCCCGCGGTCACAGAACCGAGACTATCAAATGAAGGATTTAAACGGGCTAAACCTTCTGCACTGGCGTCAGTGCATGGCTGTTCATCGGTATCAACAACCAACGTCTGACCGTTACTTTGGATCATTACCGGGACGATCTCATCTTTAAATCGTCCGGCGTCAATCGCCGCTCGCGCTTTTTGTTGCGAGCTAAGTGCGTAAGCATCCTGCAACTGACGGCTGATGCCATATTCGCGAGCCAGATTTTCGGCGGTGACACCAATATGATAATCATTGAAGGCATCCCACAACCCATCATGCACCAGACTGTCAACCAACTGGCTATTGCCAAGCTGTGCACCGGTGCGGCTATCAGTCAGAACATGTGGTGCGCGGCTCATGTTTTCCTGGCCACCGGCGATGACAATATCAGCCTCGCCACACTGTATCGCCTGAGTAGCCAGATGCAGTGCTTTAAGCCCAGAACCGCAAACGTCATTAATAGTGATTGCAGAAACGCTATTAGGAAGACCACCTTTAATAGCCGATTGCCTTGCCGGATTCTGCCCTGCCCCTGCAGTCAACACCTGACCAAGAATTACTTCATCCACCGCATATGCAGGAACGCCGGTACGTTCTATTAACGCTTTCACGACCAAACTACCAAGTTCCACGGCGGAATGACCCGCTAACGCACCACGAAAGCAGCCGATAGGTGTCCGTAACGCCCCGACAATCACAACGTCTTTCATCACAACCTCGCACCAATTAACAGTGCAATAGTAAATGATTGTTAATTACAGTTATCTTAATTGTTTAAAAAAAGTGATTTTTATCACAAAGGAAATATGCCTGAGCAGCAGTCAGAGACATAACTGGCACGTAAGGTTTGCAACCACTAACCCACCAATAGAGGGGTAGATGGGGCGTTAATCTCCCATACTTAACCTGGTTTATGGTAAATTGCCCTCCATTTTGTTTAATTTGTAGATGATACGTTCAGATAATGTCTAATATTTGGTCTAAAGAAGAAACTCTGTGGAGTTTCGCGCTCTACGGCACAGCCGTTGGTGCAGGCACGCTCTTCCTTCCTATTCAGTTAGGTTCGGCAGGGGCTGTGGTCCTGTTTATTACTGCTCTGGTCGCCTGGCCTTTAACATATTGGCCACATAAAGCTTTATGCCAGTTCATCCTCTCATCGAAAACATCAGCAGGTGAAGGGATAACGGGCGCGGTAACACACTACTATGGCAAGAAGATTGGTAATCTGATTACCACGCTGTACTTCATCGCCTTTTTTGTCGTCGTGTTGATATATGCAGTGGCAATTACCAACTCACTTACAGAACAGCTGGCAAAGCATATGGTTATTGATCTTCGCATCCGTATGTTGGTGAGTCTGGGTGTTGTATTAATCCTGAATCTCATTTTTCTGATGGGACGCCATGCAACCATTCGGGTAATGGGTTTTTTGGTATTCCCATTGATTGCCTATTTCTTATTTCTTTCCATTTACCTTGTCGGTAGTTGGCAACCTGATCTATTAACGACCCAGGTAGAGTTCAATCAGAATCCCCTTCACCAGATATGGATATCGATTCCCGTGATGGTTTTCGCCTTTAGCCATACGCCCATTATTTCTACGTTTGCCATAGACAGACGTGAAAAATATGGCGAACACGCTATGGATAAATGCAAAAAAATTATGAAAGTCGCTTATCTCATCATCTGCATAAGTGTACTGTTCTTTGTCTTTAGCTGCCTGCTTTCTATTCCACCTTCGTATATTGAAGCGGCTAAAGAAGAAGGGGTCACCATTTTATCGGCGCTTTCTATGCTGCCGAACGCCCCAGCATGGTTGTCAATTTCCGGGATTATTGTCGCAGTAGTTGCGATGTCGAAATCATTCCTGGGTACGTACTTTGGCGTTATTGAAGGTGCCACGGAGGTCGTCAAAACAACACTACAGCAGGTTGGTGTAAAGAAAAGTCGTGCATTTAACCGCGCACTATCAATTATGTTGGTATCGCTGATTACCTTCATTGTTTGTTGCATTAACCCGAACGCGATTTCGATGATTTATGCGATCAGCGGCCCGCTCATTGCCATGATACTTTTCATCATGCCTACGTTGTCAACGTATCTGATCCCGGCGCTTAAACCCTGGCGCTCCATCGGAAATCTGATTACGCTGATCGTGGGTATCCTGTGCGTATCGGTAATGTTCTTTAGCTAATATCGGTAATGCTGCCAACTTACTGATTTAGTGTATGATGGTGATTTTAAGGTGCTTGCGTGGCTTCCATTTCCATCAGATGTCCTTCCTGCTCCGCTACTGAAGGCGTGGTGCGTAACGGCAAAAGCACTGCCGGACATCAGCGCTATCTCTGCTCTCATTGCCGTAAAACATGGTAGACTGGCCCCCTGAATCTCCAGACAACCAGTATCACTTAAATAAGTGATAGTCTTAATACTAGTTTTTAGACTAGTCATTGGAGTACAGATGATTGATGTCTTAGGGCCGGAGAAACGCAGACGGCGTACCACACAGGAAAAGATCGCAATTGTTCAGCAGAGCTTTGAACCGGGGATGACGGTCTCCC
>NZ_MECT01000032.1:0-11626 GCF_001722145.1 Shigella sp. FC1544 | reverse complement strand
ACGGTTGTGGCGCACGTCTTCGGTGAACGCACTCTGGCCACACTGGAGCGTCTTCTGAGCCTGCTGTCGGCCTTTGAGGTCGTGGTATGGATGACGGATGGCTGGCCGCTGTATGAATCACGCCTGAAGGGAAAGCTGCACGTTATCAGCAAGCGTTACACTCAGCGCATTGAGCGACATAATCTGAATCTGAGACAACATCTGGCAAGGCTGGGACGGAAGTCACTGTCGTTCTCAAAATCGGTGGAGCTGCATGACAAGGTCATCGGGCATTATCTGAACATAAAACACTATCAGTAAGTTGGAGTCATTACCAAAACCTCTTTGTTGTGACCTATCGTTATTTTATTTGATGTGCATTGATCTCATTATGCAAAAAGGCGCAATGATCGCGCAAATGCAATCATAATTATAAAGTTGCCCCGAACATTAGCCATAATATGCACAAATCAGATTCCTGTTATCTCAAGGATGATTATTTTTTAATGCGGTGCGCTTCGTGACAACAAGTTAATGACTAACACACCGGCACAAATCAACATCATGCCTATGATGGCTGGCAAGTCCAGTCGTTGGCCAAAAAATCCCCAGGAAAGCAAACTAATCAGAACGATACCGACTCCTGACCAGATAGCATAAGCAATCCCTGTAGGTATATAAGCCAGTGTCTGAGCTAATAACCAAAATGATGCATAATAGCAAATAATTGTGCCAACAGAGGGCCATAACCGTGTAAACCCCTCTGAAAACTTCATTAAGGTTGTACCAATGACCTCTGCAAGTATTGCGCCACCAAGATAAATATAAGGGTTCATAGCATATTCTTTCCTGTTCATACTGGAGAGAATTGTACTACAGTTTGAACACAACTCACCGTTTTCATCCTGGTGTATGTGTATCCAGGGGGCTCTGGCGTGGCAAGAGATAAAGGCAGGAACAATAATGATCAGAAGGAACCCCAGGCTAACAAAAGAGTTCACTCTTCCTATGAGCAAAGCGAAGACAAAACATGTTATCGCGTTTACGGATCGTGGATGGCAGAAGACTTTCAGGATCAGGTATCCATTTTAAACCAGAAATAGGGTGAGTTTGTCCCATCCATGCCCCACGCGGGCAGATGGGATGTAATTACCAACAGGTTACAAAACCTACACCTGCATGGACATCACTTCCTGATACGCCGCCACCAGCTTATTACGCACCTGAATCCCCATTTGCATAGAAACTGAGGCTTTTTGCATATCGGTCATCACATCGTTTAACGCCACGCCGGGTTCACCGAGGGTGAATTTTTCTGCCTGCGTGCGGGCGGCTGTTTGTGTATCGCTTATGCGATCGAGCGCGGCGTGCAGCTGCCCGGCAAAACTAATGGTCGGTTGCGGCAGTGAATCCTGCGCACGCGCACTCATCGCCGTAGCCTGTAACTGGCTGATAACCCCTTCAATCCCCTGTATCGCTGACATTTTCGTCTCCTGGATAATTTCTGGTAGCAAAGCCTACCAGTAAGTCAATAAGACAAAGGCGCTAAATAGCAACAAAAAAACGGGTTTATTGGCGGATAGAAAAAAACGAAAGCACAAATAATGGCAGCGTCAATTTTTCGAGTTTGCTGACCCGGGAGTGAGTCTTGTTCCACTTTGCCAATAACGCCGTCCATAATCAGCCACGAGGTGCGCGATGAATGCGACTGCAGCCCAGACAAAATCTCTTGAGTGGCTTAATCGCCTGCGTGCGAATCCGAAAATTCCATTGATTGTTGCCGGTTCCGCGGCAGTGGCGGTCATGGTCGCACTGATCCTGTGGGCGAAAGCCCCCGACTACCGCACATTATTCAGCAATCTTTCCGATCAGGATGGTGGCGCAATTGTCAGCCAACTGACGCAAATGAATATTCCTTACCGCTTCAGCGAAGCCAGCGGCGCTATTGAAGCGATCCTGTCGCCAATTGTTGGTAACGGTAATATTCACGCCCAGGTCACGGCGCAACTGGACTTCGCCAGTAAAGAACAAACGGAAGAACAGTATCGCCCTAACGGTGATGAATCTCATGCGGCGCTTCGTTCACGCCAGCTTAATGAGAGCGAGCAAAGCGGTTCCGGTTATCCGGGCGGCGTACCGGGGGCGTTGTCGAATCAACCGGCACCTGCGAATAACGCGCCAATCAGCACGCCTCCGGCAAATCAAAATAACCGCCAGCAGCAGGCGAGCACCACCAGCAATAGCGGGCCGCGTAGCACACAGCGGAATGAAACCAGTAACTACGAAGTCGATCGCACCATTCGTCATACCAAAATGAACGTGGGCGATGTGCAACGTCTGTCAGTCGCGGTAGTGGTGAATTACAAAACCTTGCCAGACGGTAAACCATTGCCTCTCAGCAACGAACAGATGAAGCAAATTGAAGATCTGACCCGCGAGGCGATGGGCTTTTCTGAAAAACGCGGTGACTCGCTCAATGTCGTTAACTCGCCGTTCAATAGCAGTGACGAAAGCGGCGGAGAACTGCCGTTCTGGCAACAGCAAGCGTTTATCGATCAGTTGCTGGCTGCCGGTCGCTGGTTGCTGGTACTGCTGGTGGCGTGGCTGCTGTGGCGGAAAGCGGTACGCCCGCAGTTAACAAGTCGCGCCGAGGCGATGAAAGCTGTACAGCAACAGGCGCAGGCCCGTGAGGAAGTGGAAGATGCGGTGGAAGTCCGCCTGAGCAAAGACGAACAACTCCAACAACGACGCGCTAACCAACGTCTGGGGGCAGAAGTCATGAGCCAGCGTATCCGTGAAATGTCTGATAACGATCCGCGCGTGGTGGCGCTGGTCATTCGCCAGTGGATAAATAACGATCATGAGTAACCTGACAGGCACCGATAAAAGCGTCATCCTGCTGATGACCATTGGCGAAGACCGGGCGGCAGAGGTGTTCAAGCACCTCTCCCAGCGCGAAGTGCAAACCCTGAGCGCTGCAATTGCGAACGTCACGCAGATCTCCAACAAGCAGCTAACCGATGTGCTGGCGGAGTTTGAGCAAGAAGCTGAACAGTTTGCCGCACTGAATATCAACGCCAACGATTATCTGCGTTCGGTATTGGTCAAAGCTCTGGGTGAGGAACGTGCCGCCAGCCTGCTGGAAGATATTCTCGAAACTCGCGATACCGCCAGCGGTATTGAAACGCTCAACTTTATGGAGCCGCAGAGTGCCGCCGATCTGATTCGCGATGAGCATCCGCAAATTATCGCCACCATTCTGGTGCATCTGAAGCGCGCCCAGGCCGCCGATATTCTGGCGTTGTTCGATGAACGTCTGCGCCACGACGTGATGTTGCGTATCGCCACCTTTGGCGGCGTGCAGCCAGCCGCGCTGGCGGAACTGACCGAAGTACTGAATGGCTTGCTCGACGGTCAGAATCTCAAGCGCAGCAAAATGGGCGGCGTGAGAACGGCAGCCGAAATTATCAACCTGATGAAAACTCAGCAGGAAGAAGCCGTTATTACCGCCGTGCGCGAATTCGACGGCGAGCTGGCGCAAAAAATTATCGACGAGATGTTCCTGTTCGAAAATCTGGTGGATGTCGACGATCGCAGCATTCAGCGTCTGTTGCAGGAAGTGGATTCCGAATCGCTGTTGATCGCGCTGAAAGGGGCCGAGCAGCCACTGCGCGAGAAATTCCTGCGCAATATGTCGCAGCGTGCCGCCGATATTCTGCGCGACGATCTCGCCAACCGTGGTCCGGTGCGTCTGTCGCAGGTGGAAAACGAACAGAAAGCGATTCTGCTGATTGTGCGCCGCCTTGCCGAAACTGGCGAGATGGTAATTGGCAGCGGCGAGGATACCTATGTCTGATAATCTGCCGTGGAAAACCTGGACGCCGGACGATCTCGCGCCACCAGAGGCAGAGTTTGTGCCCATGGTCGAGCCGGAAGAAACCATCATTGAAGAGGCCGAACCCAGCCTTGAGCAGCAACTGGCGCAACTGCAAATGCAGGCCCATGAGCAAGGTTATCAGGCGGGGATTGCCGAAGGTCGCCAGCAAGGTCATGAGCAGGGCTATCAGGAAGGACTGGCCCAGGGGCTGGAGCAAGGTCTGGCAGAGGCGAAGTCTCAACAAGCGCCAATTCATGCCCGGATGCAGCAACTGGTCAGCGAATTTCAAACTACCCTTGATGCGCTTGATAGTGTGATTGCTTCGCGCCTGATGCAGATGGCGCTGGAGGCAGCACGTCAGGTCATCGGTCAGACGCCAACAGTGGATAACTCGGCACTGATCAAACAGATCCAACAGTTGTTGCAGCAAGAACCGTTATTCAGCGGTAAACCACAGCTGCGCGTGCACCCGGATGATCTGCAACGTGTGGATGATATGCTCGGCGCTACCTTCAGTTTGCATGGCTGGCGCTTGCGGGGCGATCCCACCCTCCATCCTGGCGGCTGTAAAGTCTCCGCCGATGAAGGCGATCTCGACGCCAGTGTCGCCACTCGCTGGCAAGAACTCTGCCGTCTGGCAGCACCAGGAGTGGTGTAATAACCACGCGCCTGACTCGCTGGCTAACCACGCTGGATAACTTTGAAGCCAAAATGGCGCAGTTGCCTGCGGTACGTCGCTACGGGCGATTAACCCGCGCTACCGGGCTGGTGCTGGAAGCCACCGGATTACAATTGCCGCTCGGCGCAACCTGTGTGATTGAGCGCCAGAACGGCACTGAAACGCACGAAGTAGAAAGTGAAGTCGTTGGCTTTAACGGTCAACGGCTGTTTTTAATGCCGCTGGAGGAAGTCGAAGGTGTCCTGCCCGGCGCGCGTGTTTATGCCAAAAACATTTCGGCAGAAGGGCTGCAAAGCGGCAAACAGTTACCGCTCGGTCCGGCGTTATTAGGTCGTGTTCTGGACGGCAGCGGTAAACCGCTCGATGGCCTCCCCCGATACGACGGAAACCGGTGCGCTGATTACCCCGCCATTTAACCCGTTGCAACGTACACCGATTGAACATGTGCTGGACACCGGCGTGCGCCCAATCAATGCCCTGCTTACCGTTGGGCGTGGGCAGCGTATGGGGCTGTTTGCCGGGTCCGGCGTTGGTAAAAGTGTGCTGCTGGGGATGATGGCACGTTACACCCGCGCCGATGTCATTGTCGTGGGTTTGATTGGTGAACGCGGACGCGAAGTAAAAGATTTTATTGAGAATATCCTCGGTGCCGAAGGGCGTGCACGCTCCGTGGTGATTGCCGCTCCGGCGGATGTTTCTCCTCTCCTGCGAATGCAGGGTGCCGCCTATGCCACGCGCATTGCCGAAGATTTTCGCGATCGTGGTCAGCATGTGTTGCTGATTATGGACTCCCTCACCCGCTACGCGATGGCCCAGCGTGAAATTGCGCTGGCGATTGGCGAACCACCCGCCACTAAAGGTTATCCCCCGTCGGTGTTTGCCAAATTACCGGCACTGGTCGAGCGTGCCGGAAATGGCATTAGCGGCGGCGGATCGATTACCGCGTTTTATACCGTGCTCACTGAAGGCGATGACCAGCAGGACCCCATTGCCGACTCTGCGCGGGCAATCCTCGACGGTCACATTGTGCTGTCTCGCCGACTGGCGGAAGCCGGGCACTATCCGGCTATCGATATTGAAGCGTCGATCAGCCGCGCAATGACGGCGTTGATCAGTGAGCAACATTACGCGCGAGTGCGCACCTTCAAACAGCTGTTGTCGAGTTTTCAGCGTAACCGCGATCTGGTTAGCGTCGGCGCGTATGCCAAAGGCAGCGATCCGATGCTCGACAATTCGCTTAGCGCCCTTAATTACCGCCGACGTTGACACCACCACATTGCCTGGCGGCAAAGCCAGCGATGCTGCACAAGATTTTCTCGCGTTGTTGAGCGAAGCATTAGCAGGCGAGACAACTACCGACAAAGCGGCCCCCCAGTTGCTGGTGGCAACAGATAAGCCCACGACAAAAGGCGAGCCGCTGATCAGCGATATTCTTGCCGACGCGCAACAAGCGGATTTACTGATCCCCGTGGATGAAACACTGCCTGTCATCAACGACGAACAATCCACATCAACACCGTTAACCACCGCTCAGACGATGACGTTGGCTGCGGTGGCTGACCAAAATACGACAAAAGACGAAAAAGCGGATGATCTGAATGAAGACGTCACCGCAAGCCTGAGCGCCCTTTTTGCGATGTTGCCGGGTTTTGACAATACGCCCAAAGTGACTGATGTGCCGTCAACCGTGTTACCGGCAGAGAAACCAACGCTCTTCACAAAACTGACTTCTGCGCAACTCACAACAGCACAGCCTGATGATTCCCCCGGCACGCCAGCTCAGCCATTAACACCGCTGGTAGCAGAAGCCCAGAGTAAAGCGGAAGTCATCAGCACACCGTCACCGGTGACCGCTGCCGCCAGCCCGCTAATTACTCCACACCAGACACAGCCACTGCCCACCGTCGCCGCGCCTGTTTTGAGTGCACCGCTGGGTTCTCACGAATGGCAACAATCATTAAGCCAGCATATTTCGCTGTTCACCCGCCAGGGGCAACAAAGTGCAGAGTTGCGTCTGCACCCGCAGGATTTAGGTGAAGTGCAAATCTCCCTCAAAGTGGATGATAACCAGGCGCAAATCCAGATGGTTTCACCGCATCAGCATGTACGCGCCGCGCTGGAAGCAGCGCTTCCGGTACTGCGTACGCAGCTGGCCGAAAGTGGCATTCAGTTAGGGCAAAGCAACATCAGTGGCGAAAGCTTTAGTGGTCAGCAGCAGGCCGCTTCCCAACAACAGCAAAGCCAACGCACAGTAAACCATGAACCTCTGGCGGGGGAAGACGACGATACGCTTCCGGTTCCCGTCTCTTTACAAGGGCGTGTAACAGGCAACAGCGGCGTTGATATTTTCGCCTAACGTCAGAGGTAGCACCGTAATCCGCGTCTTTTCCCCGCTTTGTTGCGCTCAAGACGCAGGATAATTAGCCGATAAGCAGTAGCGACACAGGAAGACCGCAACACATGACTGATTACTCGATAAGCAAGAAAAGCAAGCGATCGCTTTGGATCCCGATTCTGGTATTCATTACCCTCGCGGCCTGTGCCAGCGCAGGTTACAGCTACTGGCATTCGCATCAGGTTGCCGCTGACGACAAAGCGCAGCAACGCGTCGTACCCTCCCCGGTCTTCTACGCGCTGGATACCTTCACGGTCAATTTGGGCGATGCGGATCGCGTGCTTTATATCGGCATAACCCTGCGCCTGAAAGATGAAGCTACCCGCTCGCGGCTGAGTGAGTATTTGCCGGAAGTCCGTAGCCGTTTGCTGTTACTGTTTTCGCGTCAGGATGCTGCCGTACTGGCGACAGAAGAAGGCAAGAAAAACCTGATTGCCGAGATTAAAACCACGCTTTCCACCCCGCTTGTTGCCGGGCAACCGAAACAGGATGTCACCGACGTGCTGTATACCGCTTTTATTCTGCGATAACGACATGGGCGATAGTATTCTTTCTCAAGCTGAAATTGATGCGCTGTTGAATGGTGACAGCGAAGTCAAAGACGAACCGACAGCCAGTGTTAGCGGCGAAAGTGACATTCGTCCGTACGATCCGAATACCCAACGACGGGTTGTGCGCGAACGTTTGCAGGCGCTGGAAATCATTAATGAGCGCTTTGCCCGCCATTTTCGTATGGGGCTGTTCAACCTGCTGCGTCGTAGCCCGGATATAACCGTCGGGGCCATCCGCATTCAGCCGTACCATGAATTTGCCCGCAACCTGCCGGTGCCGACCAACCTGAACCTTATCCATCTGAAACCGCTGCGCGGCGCAGGGCTGGTGGTGTTTTCACCGAGTCTGGTGTTTATCGCCGTGGATAACCTGTTTGGCGGCGATGGACGCTTCCCGACCAAAGTGGAAGGTCGCGAGTTTACCCATACCGAACAGCGCGTCATCAACCGCATGTTAAAGCTGGCGCTTGAAGGCTATAGCGACGCCTGGAAGGCGATTAATCCGCTGGAAGTTGAGTACGTGCGTTCGGAAATGCAGGTGAAATTTACCAATATCACCACCTCGCCGAACGACATTGTGGTTAACACGCCGTTCCATGTGGAGATTGGCAACCTGACCGGCGAATTTAATATCTGTCTGCCATTCAGCATGATCGAGCCGCTACGGGAATTGTTGGTTAACCCGCCGCTGGAAAACTCGCGTAATGAAGATCAGAACTGGCGCGATAACCTGGTGCGCCAGGTGCAGCATTCACAGCTGGAGCTGGTCGCCAACTTTGCCGATATCTCGCTACGCCTGTCGCAGATTTTAAAACTGAAACCCGGCGACGTCCTGCCGATAGAAAAACCTGATCGCATCATCGCCCATGTTGACGGCGTCCCGGTGCTGACCAGTCAGTACGGCACTCTCAACGGTCAGTATGCGTTACGGATAGAACATTTGATTAACCCGATTTTAAATTCTCTGAACGAGGAACAGCCCAAATGAGTGACATGAATAATCCGGCCGATGACAACAACGGCGCAATGGACGATCTGTGGGCTGAAGCGTTGAGCGAACAAAAATCAACCAGCAGCAAAAGCGCTGCCGACGCGGTGTTCCAGCAATTTGGCGGTGGTGATGTCAGCGGAACGTTGCAGGATATCGACCTGATAATGGATATTCCGGTCAAGCTGACCGTCGAGCTGGGCCGTACGCGGATGACCATCAAAGAGCTGTTGCGTCTGACGCAAGGGTCCGTCGTGGCGCTGGACGGTCTGGCGGGCGAACCACTGGATATTCTGATCAACGGTTATTTAATCGCCCAGGGCGAAGTGGTGGTCGTTGCCGATAAATATGGCGTGCGGATCACCGATATCATTACTCCGTCTGAGCGAATGCGTCGCCTGAGCCGTTAGTGATGAATAACCACGCTACTGTGCAATCTTCCACGCCGGTTTCTGCTGCGCCACTGCTGCAGGTCAGCGGCGCACTCATCGCCATTATTGCCCTGATCCTCGCTGCTGCCTGGCAGGTAAAACGGTTGGGATTTGCCCCGAAACGCACTGGCGTTAACGGTCTGAAAATTAGCGCCAGTGCTTCGCTGGGCGCGCGTGAACGGGTTGTGGTGGTCGATGTGGAAGATGCACGGCTGGTGCTCGGCGTTACCGCAGGGCAAATCAATCTGCTGCATAAACTTCCCCCTTCAGCACCAACAGAAGAGATACCGCAGACCGATTTTCAGTCGGTCATGAAAAATTTGCTTAAGCGTAGTGGGAGATCCTGATGCGTCGTTTGTTGTCTGTCGCACCTGTCCTTCTCTGGCTGGTTACGCCCCTCGCCTTCGCGCAACTGCCGGGTATCACCAGCCAGCCGCTGCCTGGCGGTGGACAAAGCTGGTCGCTCCCGGTGCAGACGCTGGTGTTCATCACCTCGTTGACGTTTATTCCGGCAATTTTACTGATGATGACCAGTTTCACCCGCATCATCATTGTTTTTGGTTTATTGCGTAACGCGCTGGGAACGCCCTCCGCGCCACCTAACCAGGTATTGCTGGGGCTGGCACTATTTTTGACCTTTTTTATTATGTCACCGGTGATCGACAAAATTTATGTCGATGCGTACCAGCCATTCAGCGAAGAGAAAATATCAATGCAGGAGGCGCTGGAAAAAGGGGCGCAGCCGCTACGTGAGTTTATGCTGCGTCAGACCCGTGAGGCAGATTTAGGGTTGTTTGCCAGACTAGCGAATACCGGCCCGTTGCAGGGACCTGAAGCCGTGCCGATGCGCATTTTGCTCCCGGCCTACGTGACCAGCGAGTTGATGGCATTGGGGATGATGATGGTCCCCCCCGCCACCATTGCTCTGCCCTTTAAACTGATGCTGTTTGTACTGGTGGATGGCTGGCAATTGCTGGTCGGTTCGCTGGCGCAGAGCTTTTACAGCTAGAGAGGCAAAATGACACCTGAATCGGTCATGATGATGGGGACTGAAGCGATGAAAGTCGCGCTGGCACTGGCTGCCCCGCTGTTGCTGGTGGCGCTGGTCACGGGCCTTATCATCAGTATTTTGCAGGCCGCCACGCAGATCAACGAAATGACGCTGTCGTTTATTCCAAAAATCATCGCCGTATTTATTGCCATTATTATTGCCGGACCGTGGATGCTCAATCTGTTGCTGGATTACGTCCGCACCTTGTTCACTAACCTGCCGTATATCATCGGGTAGGCCGTACAATGATGCAGGTGACAAGCGATCAATGGCTTTCCTGGTTAAGCCTGTACTTCTGGCCGTTACTGCGCGTGCTGGCGCTCATTTCTACCGCACCAATTCTGAGCGAACGCAGCGTGCCGAAACGGGTAAAACTGGGGCTGGCAATTATGATCACGTTCGTCATTGCCCCATCATTACCTGCCAACGATGTTCCTGTTTTTTCGTTCTTTGCTCTGTGGCTGGCCGTGCAGCAGATCCTGATCGGCATTGCGCTTGGTTTTACCATGCAATTTGCCTTTGCCGCTGTGCGAACCGCTGGCGAAATTATCGGTCTGCAAATGGGGCTGTCATTTGCGACGTTTGTCGATCCGGCCAGCCATCTCAATATGCCCGTTTTAGCGCGTATCATGGATATGCTGGCGTTACTGCTGTTCCTGACATTTAACGGTCATTTATGGTTGATTTCACTGCTGGTCGATACCTTTCACACCCTGCCAATTGGTGGCGAACCGTTGAACAGCAATGCGTTTCTGGCACTCACCAAAGCGGGGAGTTTGATTTTCCTTAACGGGCTGATGCTGGCGTTACCGCTCATTACTCTGCTGCTGACCCTGAATCTGGCATTAGGTTTACTGAATCGTATGGCCCCGCAATTATCCATTTTTGTTATTGGATTTCCATTAACTCTGACTGTCGGTATCTCTTTAATGGCGGCATTAATGCCGTTAATTGCACCTTTTTGCGAACATTTATTCAGTGAGATGTTTAGCTGGCTGATATTATTAGTGAATTGCCATTAATATAATTCCGTAACGTTTATCATGTTATCCTAAGGATTATCCGAAAAATAATACCTACGAACATCTTCCAGGATACTCCTGCGGCGAAATATTTGTTTTAAGCTTACTCACATATCGCAACATTTACTTTAAGACAATTCCAGGCAAATTATACAACACTTTACGGGATAGTAAGTCCGCCTGAAAAATCGCGAGAGTGGCGCATTAGGTGACCCATGTTGTTCCGTTAGTCATGATGAAATATTCAGGTAAGGGGAATTATCGTTACGCATTGAGTGAGGGTATGCCATGTCAACGATGGTAATGACTCCAACTTATTGATAGTGTTTTATGTTCAGATAATGCCCGATGACTTTGTCATGCAGCTCCACCGATTTTGAGAACGACAGCGACTTCCGTCCCAGCCGTGCCAGGTGCTGCCTCAGATTCAGGTTATGCCGCTCAATTCGCTGCGTATATCGCTTGCTGATTACGTGCAGCTTTCCCTTCAGGCGGGATTCATACAGTGGCCAGCCATCCGTCATCCATATCACCACGTCAAAGGGTGACAGCAAGCTCATAAGACGCCCCAGCGTCGCCATAGTGCGTTCACCGAATACGTGCGCAACAACCGTCTTCCGGAGCCTGTCATACGCGTAAAACAGCCAGCGCTG
>NZ_MECT01000031.1:0-11664 GCF_001722145.1 Shigella sp. FC1544 | reverse complement strand
TTGAGAAGCGGTGTAAGTGAACTGCAGTTGCCATGTTTTACGGCAGTGAGAGCAGAGATAGCGCTGATGTCCGGCAGTGCTTTTGCCGTTACGCACCACCCCGTCAGTAGCTGAACAGGAGGGACAGCTGATAGAAACAGAAGCCACTGGAGCACCTCAAAAACACCATCATACACTAAATCAGTAAGTTGGCAGCATCACCCAGGAACTCTCTGCACTGGCAGACTTTGCTATCAGTAAGCTGGGTAAAGTTGATATTCAGGTTAACAACGGCGGTGGCGGTGGACCTAAACCGTTTGATATGCCAATGGCGGATTTTCGCCGTGCTTATGAACTGAATGTGTTTTCTTTTTTCCATCTGTCACAACTTGTTGCGCCAGAAATGGAAAAAAATGGCGGTGGCGTTATTCTGACCATCACTTCTATGGCGGCAGAAAATAAAAATATAAACATGACTTCCTATGCATCATCTAAAGCTGCGGCCAGTCATCTGGTCAGAAATATGGCATTTGACCTGGGTGAAAAAAATATTCGGGTGAATGGCATTGCGCCGGGGGCAATATTAACCGATGCCCTGAAATCCGTTATTACACCAGAAATTGAACAAAAAATGTTACAGCACACGCCGATCAGACGTCTGGGTCAACCGCAAGATATTGCTAACGCGGCGCTGTTCCTTTGCTCGCCTGCAGCCAGCTGGGTAAGCGGACAAATTCTCACCGTCTCCGGTGGTGGGGTACAGGAGCTCAATTAATACACTAACGAACCGGTAAACAGCCGTATGTGTTGTTTACCGGGATAGCGTGTGCAATTCATCAACGTCTCTGCTAAACAACTGGCAGCCAAATCACGGCTATTGGTTAACCAATAGCTGGATGAAAAGCATACGAATAGAGTGTGCCTTCGCACTATTCAACAGCAATGATAGGCGCTCACCTGACAACGCGGTAAACTAGTTATTCACGCTAACTATAATGGTTTAATGATGGATAACATGCAGACTGAAGCACAACCGACACGGCCCCGGATCCTCAATGCTGCCAGAGAGATTTTTTCAGAAAATGGATTTCACAGTGCCTCGATGAAAGCCATCTGTAAATCCTGCGCCATTAGTCCCGGGACGCTTTATCACCATTTCATCTCCAAAGAAGCCTTGATTCAGGCGATTATCTTACAGGACCAGGAGAGGGCGCTGGCCCGTTTCCGGGAACCGATTGAAGGGATTCATTTTGTTGACTATATGGTCGAGTCTATTGTCTCTCTCACCCATGAAGCCTTTGGGCAACGGGCGCTGGTGGTCGAAATTATGGCGGAAGGGATGCGTAACCCACAGGTCGCCGCCATGCTTAAAAATAAGCATATGACGATCACTGAATTTGTTGCCCAGCGGATGCGTGATGCCCAGCAAAAAGGCGAGATAAGCCCAGACATCAACACGTCAATGACTTCACGTTTACTGCTGGATCTGACCTACGGTGTACTGGCCGATATCGAAGCGGAAGATCTGGCGCGCGAAGCGTCGTTTGCTCAGGGATTACGCGCGATGATTGGCGGTATCTTAACCGCATCCTGATCCTCTCATTTCGCGGGCTGGTGATAACTGTGCCCGCGTTTCATACTTTAATTTCCCTGTACAAAATACAATCTAGCCGGGATCGGAGAATTCCCCCCAAAAATATTCACCGTAGCCATATGTCATGAGAGTTTATCGTTCTCAAGATGCCCGAACGAACGTTCGATTGCTTATTTTATGGCTTCTGTCAACGCTGTTTTAAAGATTAATGCGATCTATATCACGCTGTGCGTATTGCAGATTTTGGTTTTTTGATCGCGGTGTCAGTTCTTTTTATTTCCATTTCTCTTCCATGGGTTTCTCACAGATAACTGTGTGCAACACAGAATTGGTTAACCAGTCAGATTAAAGGTTGACCAGTATTTTTATTTGAATGAGGAGTCCCTTATGTTACGTCCTGTAGAAACCCCAACCCGTGAAATCAAAAAACTCGACGGCCTGTGGGCATTCAGTCTGGATCGCGAAAACTGTGGAATTGATCAGCGTTGGTGGGAAAGCGCGTTACAAGAAAGCCGGGCAATTGCTGTGCCAGGCAGTTTTAACGATCAGTTCGCCGATGCAGATATTCGTAATTATGTGGGCAACGTCTGGTATCAGCGCGAAGTCTTTATACCGAAAGGTTGGGTAGGCCAGCGTATCGTGCTGCGTTTCGATGCGGTCACTCATTACGGCAAAGTGTGGGTCAATAATCAGGAAGTGATGGAGCATCAGGGCGGCTATACGCCATTTGAAGCCGATGTCACGCCGTATGTTATTGCCGGGAAAAGTGTACGTATCACCGTTTGTGTGAACAACGAACTGAACTGGCAGACTATCCCGCCGGGAATGGTGATTACCGATGAAAACGGCAAGAAAAAGCAGTCTTACTTCCATGATTTCTTTAACTATGCCGGGATCCATCGCAGCGTAATGGTCTACACCACGCCGAACGCCTGGGTGGACGATATCACCGTGGTGACGCATGTTGCGCAAGACTGTAACCACGCGTCTGTTGACTGGCAGGTGGTAGCAAATGGTGATGTCAGCGTTGAACTGCGTGATGCGGATCAGCAGGTGGTTGCAACTGGACAAGGTACCAGCGGGACTTTGCAAGTGGTGAATCCCCACCTCTGGCAACCGGGTGAAGGTTATCTCTATGAACTGTGCGTCACAGCCAAAAGCCAGACAGAGTGTGATATCTACCCGCTGCGCGTCGGCATCCGGTCAGTGGCAGTGAAGGACGAACAGTTCCTGATTAACCACAAACCGTTCTACTTTACTGGCTTTGGTCGTCATGAAGATGCGGATTTGCGAGGCAAAGGATTCGATAACGTGCTGATGGTGCACGATCACGCATTAATGGACTGGATTGGGGCCAACTCCTACCGAACCTCGCATTACCCTTACGCTGAAGAGATGCTCGAGTGGGCAGATGAACATGGCATCGTGGTGATTGATGAAACTGCAGCTGTCGGCTTTAACCTCTCTTTAGGCATTGGTTTCGAAGCGGGCAACAAGCCGAAAGAACTGTACAGCGAAGAGGCTGTCAACGGGGAAACTCAGCAGGCGCACTTACAGGCGATTAAAGAGCTGATAGCGCGTGACAAAAACCACCCAAGCGTGGTGATGTGGAGTATTGCCAACGAACCGGATACCCGTCCGCAAGGTGCACGAGAATATTTCGCGCCACTGGCGGAAGCAACGCGTAAACTCGACCCGACGCGTCCGATCACCTGCGTCAATGTAATGTTCTGCGACGCTCACACCGATACCATCAGCGATCTCTTTGATGTGCTGTGCCTGAACCGTTATTACGGATGGTATGTCCAAAGCGGCGATTTGGAAACGGCAGAGAAGGTACTGGAAAAAGAACTTCTGGCCTGGCAGGAGAAACTGCATCAGCCGATTATCATCACCGAATACGGCGTGGATACGTTAGCCGGGCTGCACTCAATGTACACCGACATGTGGAGTGAAGAGTATCAGTGTGCATGGCTGGATATGTATCACCGCGTCTTTGATCGCGTCAGCGCCGTCGTCGGTGAACAGGTATGGAATTTCGCCGATTTTGCGACCTCGCAAGGCATATTGCGCGTTGGCGGTAACAAGAAGGGGATCTTCACCCGCGACCGCAAACCGAAGTCGGCGGCTTTTCTGCTGCAAAAACGCTGGACTGGCATGAACTTCGGTGAAAAACCGCAGCAGGGAGGCAAACAATGAATCAACAACTCTCCTGGCGCACCATCGTCGGCTACAGCCTCGGTGACGTCGCCAATAACTTCGCCTTCGCAATGGGGGCGCTCTTCCTGTTGAGTTACTACACCGACGTCGCTGGCGTCGGTGCCGCTGCGGCGGGCACCATGCTGTTACTGGTGCGGGTATTCGATGCCTTCGCCGACGTCTTTGCCGGACGAGTGGTGGACAGTGTGAATACCCGCTGGGGAAAATTCCGCCCGTTTTTACTCTTCGGTACTGCGCCGTTAATGATCTTCAGCGTGCTGGTATTCTGGGTACCGACCGACTGGAGCCATAGCAGCAAAGTAGTGTATGCATATTTGACCTACATGGGCCTCGGGCTTTGCTATAGCCTGGTGAATATTCCTTATGGTTCACTTGCTACCGCGATGACCCAACAACCACAATCCCGCGCCCGTCTGGGCGCGGCTCGTGGGATTGCCGCTTCATTGACCTTTGTCTGCCTGGCATTTCTGATAGGGCCGAGCATTAAGAACTCCAGCCCGGAAGAGATGGTGTCGGTATACCATTTCTGGACGATTGTGCTGGCGATTGCCGGAATGGTGCTTTACTTCATCTGCTTCAAATCGACGCGTGAGAATGTGGTACGTATCGTTGCGCAGCCGTCATTGAAGATCAGTCTGCAAACCCTGAAACGGAATCGCCCGCTGTTTATGTTGTGCATCGGTGCGCTGTGTGTGCTGATTTCGACCTTTGCGGTCAGCGCCTCGTCGTTGTTCTACGAGCGCTATGTGTTAAATGATACCGGGCTGTTCACTGTGCTGGTACTGGTGCAAAACTTGGTTGGTACTGTGGCATCGGCACCGCTGGTGCCGGGGATGGTCGCGAGGAGCGGTAAAAAGAATATCTTCCTGATTGGCGCTTTGCTGGGAACCTGCGGTTATCTGCTATTCTTCTGGGTTTCCGTCTGGTCACTACCGGTGGCGTTGGTTGCGTTGGCCATCGCTTCAATTGGTCAGGGCGTTACTATGACTGTGATGTGGGCACTGGAAGCTGATACCGTAGAATACGGTGAATACCTGACCGGCGTGCGAATTGAAGGGCTCACCTATTCACTATTCTCATTTACCCGTAAATGCGGTCAGGCAATCGGAGGTTCAATTCCTGCCTTTATTTTGGGATTAAGCGGATATATCGCCAATCAGGTGCAAACGCCGGAAGTTATTATGGGCATCCGCACATCAATTGCCTTAGTACCTTGCGGATTTATGCTACTGGCATTCGTTATTATCTGGTTTTATCCGCTCACGGATAAAAAATTCAAAGAAATCGTGGTTGAAATTGATAATCGTAAAAAAGTGCAGCAGCAATTAATCAGCGATATCACTAATTAATATTCAATAAAAATAATCAGAACATCAAAGGTGCAACTATGAGAAAAATAGTGGCCATGGCCGTTATTTGCCTGACGGCTGCCTCTGGCCTTACCTCTGCTTATGCGGCGCAACTGGCTGACGATGAAGCGGGACTACGCATCAGACTGAAAAACGAATTGCGCAGGGCGGATAAGCCCAGTGCTGGCGCGGGAAGAGATATTTACGCATGGGTACAGGGAGGATTGCTCGATTTCAATAGTGGTTATTATTCCAATATTATTGGCGTTGAAGGCGGGGCATATTATGTTTATAAATTAGGTGCTCGTGCTGATATGAGTACCCGGTGGTATCTTGATGGTGATAAAAGTTTTGGCTTTGCCCTGGGGGCAGTAAAAATAAAACCCTGTGAAAATAGCCTGCTTAAATTAGGTCGCATCGGGACGGATTATAGTTATGGTAGCTTACCTTATCGTATTCCGTTAATGGCTGGCAGTTCGCAACGTACATTACCGACAGTTTCTGAAGGAGCATTAGGTTATTGGGCTTTAACACCAAATATTGATCTGTGGGGAATGTGGCGTTCACGAGTATTTTTATGGACTGATTCAACAACCGGTATTCGTGATGAAGGGGTGTATAACAGCCAGACGGGAAAATACGATAAACATCGCGCACGTTCTTTTTTAGCCGCCAGTTGGCATGATGATACCAGTCGCTATTCTCTGGGGGCATCGGTACAGAAAGATGTTTCCAATCAGATACAAAGTATTCTCGAGAAAAGCATACCGCTCGACCCGAATTATACGTTGAAAGGGGAGTTGCTCGGCTTTTACGCGCAGCTCGAAGGTTTAAGTCGTAATACCAGCCAGCCCAATGAAACGGCGTTGGTTAGTGGACAATTGACCTGGAATGCGCCGTGGGGAAGCGTATTTGGCAGTAGTGGTTATTTGCGCCATGCAATGAATGGTGCCGTGGTGGATACCGACATTGGCTATCCCTTTTCATTAAGTCTTGATCGTAACCGTGAAGGAATGCAGTCCTGGCAATTGGGCGTCAACTATCGTTTAACGCCGCAATTTACACTGACATTTGCACCGATTGTGACTCGCGGCTATGAATCCAGTAAACGAGATGTGCGGATTGAAGGCACGGGTATCTTAGGTGGTATGAACTATCGGGTCAGCGAAGGGCCGTTACAAGGGATGAATTTCTTTCTTGCTGCCGATAAAGGGCGGGAAAAGCGCGATGGCAGTACGCTGGGCGATCGCCTGAATTACTGGGATGTGAAAATGAGTATTCAGTATGACTTTATGCTGAAGTAAGAAATAACGCCGGAGAGAAAAACCTCAGGCGTTTCAGATTGTTGACAAAGTGCGCGTTTTTTATGCCGGATGCGGCGTAAACGCCTTATCCAGCCTACAAAAACTCATAAATTCAAAGTGTTGCAGGAAAAGGTAGGCCTGATAAGCGTAGCGCATCAGGCAATCTCTGGTTTGTTTTCAGATGAAAACGCCGAAGTGAAAATTCTCCGGCGTTTTGGCCGTGAATTACTGCTGCGGAATTGCCGGTACAGCCGGAACGTTAAGAGCTGGCATCGCAAACATGCCAACAAAATCTTCTAACGACATTTTCTGCCCATTTAACGTTATCTGACCGTTAGTATATTGCAGGCTGGTGGTGATGGTATTGTCCTGCAAGGTGGTCAGACGGAACATCTGCCCCATTGCTGATGCACCTTCAACTTGCTGTTTCGCCAGTTTTTTCGCTTGATCTTCCTGATAACCTTCCAGCTTCGCTACCTGAGTCATAAACTCAGTTGCCATATCCACCGGAATGGTCAGTTTCGCATCCAGAGATTTAACCGAACGATCTACTTCCTGCGCCAGCGTTTGCGGCGCTTCTTTAGTCGTTGCCGGATCTTTCAGGAACAGCGACAGATTCAGCGCACTTTCACCCTGACTGTTTTTCCAGCTTAGCGGCGCGACAGTAATCACCGGATCGCCTTTCAACATCAGCGGCAGGGCGCTAAAGAAGGCTTCCGTCACTTTCTCCTGATAAAGTTCGGGATTGTTGGCAATTTCTGGCTGTGCCAGCAGCGCCTGAGTTTGCGCGTTATATTGCTGGCTGAACTGATGCCAGGCTTCACCATCAATCTGGCCGACTTTTAAAGTCAGCTTGCCGCTGCCCAGATCCTGATTCTGTACCTTCAGGCTGTTTAGCGAGTAATCCAGTTGGCTATTGATCGTTTTACCGTCATTGACCAGATCCGATTTACCGCTGATCTCCATGCCTTCCAGCAGTGCCAGTTCTTTGCCTTCCACTGAAATGGTCATTTTTTCCAGTGACAGTTTTTGGTTTCCTACGCGCTCACCAAAACTTGCCAGCGTGCTGGAACCGTCGGTTTTCAGATTATTAAAGGTCAACTGCACTTTCTGGTTGTATTCGTTAACTGCGTCTATCCGACCACTTTGCGCCTCCCCGGAAAGGGAGATGGCTTTGCCGTCTCTGTCAGCATTTAACTGGAACTCGCCGCCGCTAAAGGCGACTTTTTCATCCTTTTGCTCGTAATTCAGTGGCTTGAGCGAAATATCGGAACTGGAATCACCGCTGTAACCAATGCGCGAGTTAATCTCAAAAGGCGTTTCACCTTTTGCCATATCAAACAGTGGTTTGCTTACTTCGTTATTAACCAGCGTGGTTTGAATTGATGCCATCGACGGGATCAGGTTCAGTTTTTTAAGCTGGGCAAGCGGGAAGGGACCATGATCAACCGATTCGTTGAAGATGACGCTCTGACCGCTTTTAATCCACGGATTTTCTTTCCCGGCAATGGGTTTCACCAACAGTTGCAACTGGCTGCTGAATACGCCGCGATGATAGTTTTGATAACTCACTTCCAGGTTGGATTCAGGAGCTGTCAGTTTGAGTTGCGCGTTCGCCTGCGCGACCATGTCTTCGAGATGGGTTTCAATCTTCTTGCCTGTATACCATGCGCCGCCTGTCCAGACTACGCCTAGCGCAACAATGACGCCTACCGCTACCAGCGATTTATTCATAATGATTATCCATAAAATGAAATCAGGCGGACTGGCCGCCTGAAGGTGTTATAAGCCTTTAATAAGCTTAGCAAGAGATGTTAATTTTTTCAGTAAGCTCTTACAGCTTGTTGTAAACACGCGCTAAACGGCCGTGGCCTTTGACAGTCACCGGTGATTCGTTGGCGGCAATAAACGCTGATTCACCCGGTTTAAGCTGTAACTGCTGAGAACCTTTCCACAACGTTGCATCGCCTTCGACGCAGAACAAAATGGCGGCACTCTGCTGGCTAATGGTGGTTTCTTTATCACTAAGGTCATGCAGCGAGAAGGCAAAATCATCCACTGGAATCGGGAAGTCCAGTTCTGCACCTTGTTTCACCGGCTGGGTCAACAACTGGTTAGCCGGTTTGGCTTCGAATTTCACATTGGCAACCAGTTCCGGAATATCAATGTACTTAGGCGTCAGACCCGCACGCAGCACGTTATCGGAGTTCGCCATCACTTCCAGCGCCACGCCTTGCAGGTAAGCGTGCGGTGTTTCAGCGAACAGGAACATCGCTTCGCCAGGATTCAATTTCACCACATTCAGTAACAGCGGGGAGAACAGGCCGCTGTCTTCCGGGTAAAATTCAGAAATTAAACGAATCGTTTGCCACGGTTCACCCTGCTGACTGTCGAGCGCCGATTTTAAAATCGCCAGCGCGCGGGATTTTTCTTCACCCTGCATATTCAACAGGCTGGCGAACAGTTCGCTTAAACGTTCGGCATTAGGCTGTTGTAAAAAGTGAGCAATTGCCGGATGTGCACCTGCGACTGGCTGGAGTAGGGAGACAATCTCGGAAAACTCACGAAACGCGTTCATCGCAAGGAAATGCGTCAGCGCAAAAACCAGCTCCGGCTTGTGGTTAGGATCTTTATAGTTACGCTCGGCGGCATCCATCGGGATACCTGCGGCATTTTCTTTGGCAAAACCGATTTCAGAATTGCGTTTGTTTGGATGAACCTGAATGGAGAGCGGCTGTGCTGCGCATAATACTTTGAACAGGAAAGGCAGTTCGCCAAAGCGTTTGGCAACGGCCTCTCCGAGCAGAGTCGATTTATCACTCTCAATCACATCACGCAGTGAAACGATATCTCCGGCGGCATTCTGCACTCGTGAACTGCTTTTCGGATGTGCGCCCATCCACAGCTCGGCCATCGGCTGGCTGGACGGATTTTCCATACCATAAAGTTCAGTCAACGCCGTTTTGCTGCCCCAGGCATAGTTTTGCACTGAGTTAATGAGTTTTTGCATGATCAATCCCTGTTTTAATGTGGAAATTAATCCCACTATTAAAGCAAGAATCCTACGGGAAGTAACCTGGAGCCGCAAAAAAGTCGTACTAGTCTCAGTTTTTGTTAAAAAAGTGTGTAGGATATTGTTACTCGCTTTTTACAGGGCAACGGAACACCCGCCCAGAGCATAACCAAACCAGGCAGTAAGTGAGAGAACAATGTCAAACAAACCCTTTCATTATCAGGCTCCTTTTCCACTCAAAAAAGATGATACTGAGTATTACCTGCTAACCAGCGAACACGTTAGCGTATCTGAATTTGAAGGGCAGGAGATTTTGAAAGTCGCACCCGAAGCGTTAACTCTGTTGGCGCGTCAGGCGTTTCATGATGCGTCATTTATGCTGCGTCCGGCTCACCAACAACAGGTGGCCGACATTCTGCGTGACCCGGAAGCCAGCGAAAATGATAAATATGTGGCGCTGCAATTCCTGCGCAACTCCGACATCGCGGCGAAAGGTGTTCTGCCAACCTGTCAGGATACCGGCACTGCGATTATTGTTGGTAAAAAAGGGCAGCGTGTATGGACCGGTGGCTGTGATGAAGCGGCGCTGGCGCGCGGTGTCTATAACACTTATATCGAAGATAATTTGCGCTACTCGCAAAACGCGCCGCTGGATATGTATAAAGAGGTGAATACCGGCACCAATCTGCCAGCGCAGATCGATCTTTATGCCGTTGATGGCGACGAGTACAAATTCCTCTGTATCGCCAAAGGTGGTGGTTCGGCAAACAAGACGTATCTCTATCAGGAAACCAAAGCGTTACTAACGCCGGGGAAACTGAAAAATTACCTGGTTGAGAAGATGCGCACGCTGGGTACGGCGGCCTGTCCTCCGTATCATATTGCGTTCGTAATTGGTGGAACTTCTGCAGAAACTAACCTTAAAACAGTGAAACTGGCTTCCGCTAAATACTATGACGAACTGCCAACGGAAGGGAATGAGCACGGTCAGGCATTCCGCGATGTGGAACTGGAAAAAGAATTGCTGATCGAAGCGCAAAATCTCGGTCTGGGTGCGCAGTTTGGTGGTAAATACTTCGCTCACGACATACGCGTGATTCGCCTGCCACGTCACGGCGCATCCTGTCCGGTTGGTATGGGTGTTTCCTGCTCTGCTGACCGTAATATCAAAGCGAAGATCAACCGTCAGGGGATCTGGATCGAAAAACTGGAACATAATCCAGGTAAATATATCCCTGAAGAGCTGCGTAAAGCGGGAGAAGGCGAAGCGGTGCGCGTTGACCTTAACCGTCCGATGAAAGAGATCCTCGCACAGTTGTCGCAGTATCCCGTTTCTACACGCTTATCGCTTAACGGCACGATTATCGTCGGTCGTGATATTGCTCACGCCAAACTGAAAGAGCGGATGGATAACGGTGAAGGGCTGCCGCAGTACATTAAAGATCATCCGATTTACTACGCGGGTCCGGCCAAAACGCCGGAAGGTTATGCCTCCGGTTCTCTTGGCCCAACGACCGCCGGACGGATGGATTCTTATGTCGATCAACTGCAAGCGCAGGGCGGAAGTATGATCATGCTGGCGAAAGGCAACCGCAGCCAGCAGGTGACGGATGCCTGTAAAAAACACGGCGGCTTCTACCTTGGCAGTATCGGTGGTCCGGCCGCTGTATTGGCGCAGGGAAGTATTAAGAGCCTGGAATGTGTTGAATATCCGGAACTGGGAATGGAAGCCATCTGGAAAATTGAAGTGGAAGATTTCCCGGCGTTTATCCTTGTGGATGATAAAGGAAATGACTTCTTCCAGCAGATACAACTCACACAGTGCACTCGCTGTGTGAAATAAACAGAGCCGCCCTTCGGTGTAATGCCGATCAGTTAAGGATCAGTTGACCGATCCAGTGGCTGTGTAAGAATCCGGAAACGCTCACTTGTTTCCGGATTTTTTTATGCACATTGGACAGGCTCTTGATCTGGTATCCCGTTACGATTCTCTGCGTAACCCACTGACTTCTCTGGGGGATTACCTCGACCCCGAACTCATCTCTCGTTGCCTTGCCGAATCAGGTACTGTAACGCTACGCAAGCGCCGTCTTCCCCTCGAAATGATGGTCTGGTGTATTGTTGGCATGGCGCTTGAGCGTAAAGAACCTCTTCACCAGATTGTGAATCGCCTGGACATCATGCTGCCGGGCAATCGCCCCTTCG
>NZ_MECT01000030.1:0-11730 GCF_001722145.1 Shigella sp. FC1544 | reverse complement strand
CTCGACCAGTTTCTGGATGAAAAGGAAGGTAACCACACCACGGCATACCGTGATGGCGCGGGTATCTGGACCATCTGCCGCGGTGCCATCCTGGTGGATGCAAACCTGTCGTTCCGGGCATGAAGTTGTCGAAGGAAAAATGCGACCAGGTTAACGCCATTGAACGTGATAAGGCGCTGGCATGGGTGGAGAAAAACATCAAAGTGCCGCTGACCGAACCCCAGAAATCGGGGATCGCGTCATTCTGTCCGTACAACATTGGCCCCGGTAAGTGTTTCAGCTCAACGTTTTACCGGAAACTGAACGCCGGAGACCGGAAAGGTGCATGTGCTGAAATTCGTCGCTGGATATATGACGGCGGCAGGGACTGTCGGAACCGCTCAAATAACTGTTACGGGCAGGTATCGCGGCGTGACCAGGAGAGCGCGCTGGCGTGCTGGGGTATCGACAGGTAGCAGAATATTTTGCTGAAAAATGACGCTTGCTCACGCGGGCGGATAACACGAAGTCCTGTGAACTGGCAAAACCTAAGTGAATAAAAGTAAAAACCCCGTTTGTTGGCAGCAAGCGGGGTTTTGTGTTTTCTGACCTTGAGTAAGGCAAGGGAGAAATTATGGTGAGGGAGGTGCTTTCCCTGTGAGGAAGTATAAAAGATTCTTTCTGAGGTTGTCCATTATGAAAGGCATTGAAGTGGAGACGCCAGCCAGTCTGGATTTAACAAGAGCGGCAGCTTTTGCCATTCGTATTGTGGCAATTGCTGTTCTGGTCTGGGCAATCCGTTGGTGGTGATATGAACCGTGTTCTGTGCGTGGTCATCATTGCCCTGCTGGTGGCCTGTGGTGCGCTTAGTCTGGGGCTGAATCATTACCGTGTTCACGCCATCATCTACAAAGAGCAGCGCGATAAAAAAGCCAGTGAGCTGGAGCTGGCGAACGCGACAATTACTGATATGCAGATACGCCAGCGTGATGTCGCTGCACTTGATGCCAGATACTCGAGGGAATTAGCCGATGCGAGAGCTGAAAATGAAACTCTGCGTGCTGATGTTGCCGCTGGTCGTAAGCGCCTGCGGATCAACGCCACCTGCTCCGGTACCGTGCGTGAAGCCACCGGCACCTCCGGCGTGGATAATGCAACCGGCCCCCGACTGGCAGACACCGCTGAACGGGATTATTTCATCCTCAGAGAACGGTTGATGACAATGCAGAAGCAGCTGGAAGGGGCACAGGACTATATCCGCACTCAGTGCCTGAACTAAGTTTTGCTGATGCGCCGTATCGTCGCTGTATTCCCTCATTAACAGAGACCGCAGCCCGACAGGGAGACTCCTCTGCGCGAGTGTGCGGGGATAATCAAAAACGATACACACCGGGGTTTACCGCGTTAACGGAGCGCGGCGTTGTCCCCTCATAGTCGCCAGTCCGGTGCGATGGTGGAAGAAACAGGACGATGTGTTACCTCGCAAGCCCTGTTATGTCATGTGTCTGATTTGTGATTTAAGTCGGATAATTGTCGTTGCCATTAAGCAGAGGATTGATGACCGACAGGGCGGCATTGTTAGAATAAGACTTATTTTTATCTGTGCGGGGAATGAAAATGAAAAGAAATCTTCCGTTAATTATTTTGTTGTCTTCTCTGGTTATGGGCTGTACGCAACATAAAACAGATATGCCCCGACAGTTGGTTAAGGCATTACCACAATATCCGGCCTATGCAGCGGCAAATTATATAAAGGGACGGGTTGATGTGAGGTTTGATATTGGTGCTGATGGTACTGTCACCCGAATTGAGTTTATTCGTTCAGAGCCGCACCATCTGTTTGATGAGCAGGTTGTAAAGGCGATGGCAAAATGGCGATTTGAGAAGGACAGGCCGTGTAAAGGCGTGAAGAAAACGTTTATCTTTAGTCCTTCCGCACCCTGATTATTTCATCAGAAATTAATTATCACTCTGTTGTTATTCTGTACATCCCGGCAGGGTAAGTCTTGTTCCGTCGGATATGAAGATGAAATATTGTTGGAGGACAGTGGGTACCTGCTCCTGTAACCGAACGTTCATTTCTCGTTATTTGTCATGCTGGCCGGGCGCAGATGCGTTGCATCTGTTGCCAGCCTTCTCCTGCAGGCTTCAATAACCCACGCTGAAAAGTTACCGGACCCTTTATGCTCAAGGGCGATGTTGATCTGTTCAATCATGTGATTGGGGAAACGGATATTGCGGGTTGTGGTTCTGCGGGTACGGTTTTTCGATGACATATTTATTTCCTTTACTGATTGCCATATGACGGGGATTTTACATGGCTGAGCTTCGTACACTCCAGAGCAGAATCAAAACACTGAATACCCGACGGGTGAATATTCTGAAGGGTGAACAGCGTCGTGTCAGTGGCAGTGCACGTGTTTCCCTCAAGCGTCATATCTGGCTCAGGGACGCCGGGCAGTGCCGTCTCTGTGGTCGTGTGGTTGACCTCTGTGACAGTGAACTCGATCACCGAATTGCACTTCAGTTCGGTGGTGGTAATGAGGAGACGAATCTCTGGACGCTCTGTACCGAATGCCATCGACAAAAGTCTGCTCGTGAAGCGGCGAGTGATATGCCGGACCCGACGCTGCCGGAGGTGTCCGGAGGTAGTGGCAGAGAGGACGACATCATCGGACTGTAACCCGACCCCGGGGGGTATCATCCGGCGTAAAAAACGATCGCTTTGGACACCGCGCCCCCTCTCACGCAGAGAAAAAATTCCCGTTTCAGGCCAGTTAACATGTTAACTGGCTGTCCGGGCATTTTTGCGGTTTTTATCTTTATTATTCAGTTTGTTGTGCGAAAAAAAATGTTAACTGGCTTTTTCAGAAAATGTTAACCAGGCAGCAGTTAACATTTGCGGCATGAGACGCCGGGAAAAATGGGCTGAACCATACCCGGCTGAGTGCGTTCTGGACCCGGGAGGAGGCTGTGCTGACAACGCAAAAACGAAAATTTGCGCTGGCGCTCATGTCCGGGAAAAACAAAACAGCGTCAGCCATTGCCGCCGGTTATTCGGCGAAGACCGCCAGGGTTAAAGGCTCGCAGCTGGCAAAAGATCCGGAGGTGCTCGCGTTTATAGCCCGTAAACAGTGCGAAACGGTGGAGGTGGATGAGGTTCCTGTTTACCGGCAGAAAAAATCAGAGCAGGAGGATAAACCCCGTCGCCGTGAGGCGGCTGCAATACCACAGCCGGACGAAAACAATCCGGAGATGCCACCGCCCGCGGTGATGTCTCATGGTATTGAATATATGGAGGATGGTCTTCCCGAACCGGTGAAAGCTATGGGGCAGATCCTGGTGGAAAACCTCAGCATTGATCCGAAACTGGCACTGGATGCGGCCTGGCGACTGGCGCAGTTCACACACCATAAAAAAGGCGATGCCGGTAAAAAATCGGCAAAAGGTGATGCCGCGAAAAAAGCGGCTAACCGTTTTGCGGTACCACCACCACGACTGGTGGTGAATAACGATAATGAGGGCAACGGATGATACCTGTATGGAGCACGGCCTGCCCGGACTGGGCAGAGCGCCTGAAAAAGGGGCTGTCGATTATTCCGGCTCCGATTTATCCGGACCAGGCCGCACATGCCCTGGCGATTTTTAAACAACTGCGGATTGTGGATGCACCGGGTAGCCCGACGTTCGGGGAGTCCTGTGCACAGTGGGTGTTTGACCTGGTGGCGGCTCTGTTTGGCTCCTACGATGCGCAGACCGGTGTCCGCCATATCAAGGAAGTGTTCATTCTGATACCCAAAAAAAACAGCAAGTCCACACTGGCCGCCGGGATCATGATGACGGCGCTGTTACTGAACTGGCGGCAGGCGGCGGGTTACACGATTCTGGCCCCGACTGTGGAGGTGGCAGCCAACGCCTTCAATCCTGCCAGGGATATGGTACGACGGGACGATGATCTGGATGACCTCTGTCAGGTGCAGACACATATCCGGACCATCACCCACCGGGTGACGGACACCACCCTGAAGGTGGTGGCAGCCGATCCGAATACGGTGTCCGGTATCAAGTCCGTGGGGACGCTGATTGATGAGTTGTGGCTGTTTGGCAAGCAGTACAAGGCGGAGGACATGTTACGTGAAGCCATCGGCGGGCTTGCCTCCCGCCCGGAAGGGTTTGTGGTGTATACGACCACCCAGTCGAATGAACCGCCCGCCGGGGTGTTCAGACAAAAACTGCAGTACGCCCGGGATGTGCGCGACGGCAAAATTAATGATCCGCACTTTCTGCCGGTGATATTTGAACACCCTCCTGAAATGGTGGAAAGCGGGGCTCACCTGCTGATGGAAAACCTCGCCATGGTCATTCCGAATCTCGGCTATTCAGTGGATGAGGCCTTTCTGTACCGGGAGTACCGTAAAGCCCGGGAAGCCGGTGAAGAGACATTCCGGGGGTTCATGTCAAAACACGCCAATGTGGAAATTGGTCTTGCCCTGCGCTCTGACCGCTGGGCGGGGGCTGATTTCTGGGAAGAGCAGGGCCGTTGTATCAACCTGGACGATATCCTGCGTCGTGTTGATGTGGTGACGGTGGGGATTGACGGCGGAGGGCTGGATGATCTGCTGGGGATGTATGTGATTGGGCGTGACCGGGAGACCCGCGAATGGCTGGGCTGGGGCCATGCCTGGGCGCATGAAACCGCGGTGGTCCGACGGAAGAGCGAGGCGTCCCGGTTTCATGATCTTGTTGCCTGTGGAGATATGACCATTGTCCGGCGTGTCGGGGATGACACGGCGGAAGTGGCGGAATATGTGCGTCGCATTCATGAGGCTGAGTTACTGGACCATATCGGTATTGACCCGTCAGGGGTGGGGCAGATTCTGGATTCACTGGCGGAAGCCGGGATCCCCGACGGAATTGTGGTGGGGATAAGCCAGGGCTGGAAACTGGGCGGGGCCATTAAAACCACCGAGCGCAAACTGGCTGAAGGGGTGCTGGTGCATGGTGACCAGCCCCTGATGGCCTGGTGTGTCGGCAATGCCCGGGTGGAGCCTAAAGGTAACGCCATTCTTATCACCAAACAGGCCAGTAGACGGGGAAAAATTGACCCGCTGATGGCGCTGTTCAATGCGGTCTCCCTGATGTCCCTTAACCCGGAACCGAAAAAGAAAGAATATGCGGTTTTTTTCATATAACCCTGTTCACACTGTAACCATCACGAACCGCTCCGGCGGTTTTTTTATTTTCAGGAGGCTGATGTGACTCTTAAACGGGC
Organism: Shigella sp. FC1544; assembly: GCF_001722145.1. NCBI lineage: Bacteria > Pseudomonadati > Pseudomonadota > Gammaproteobacteria > Enterobacterales > Enterobacteriaceae > Shigella > Shigella sp. FC1544. The sequence goes on along the minus strand of NZ_MECT01000030.1, from coordinate 6,479 downwards.
CTGTTCCCTGCTGACGGTGAAATCCTTCAGTGAGGATGAACGGGTGATCACCGGGATTGCGTCAACGCCTTCTCCGGATCGGGATGGTGACATCCTGGAGCCGGAGGGCGCGGAGTTTGGCAGTGCGATCCCGTTTCTCTGGCAGCATGACCATTCCCGCCCGGTGGGGCAGTGTACGGTGCGCCGGGTCAGCGAAGGGCTGGAAATCACGGCAACACTGGTGAAGCCCGTACCGGATATGCCGTCGCAACTGGCTGCCCGGCTGGATGAGGTCTGGGCGGCCATTAAGACCGGGCTGGTCAGGGGCTGTCCGTGGGCTTCCGTCCCCATGAATACACCTTTCTGGACGGAGGCGGACTGCATTTTCTGCGCTGGGAACTGATGGAGGTGTCTGCCGTCACCGTGCCCGCGAATGCGGAATGCACCATCCGGACCATTAAATCTTACGACAGCCCGTTTTCTGCCGCGTCCGGCAACCGGAAACCGGTGGTGAAAATCGCATCTTCTGCCGGCGCTGCGGCACAGTCAACAACCGTTTTTCATAAGGAAAAGACCATAATGAATATTGGCGAACAGATTAAAAGTTTTGAAAACAAGCGTGTAGCGCTGGCAGCCTCCCTTGAGGAGGTCATGACCAAAGCCGCAGAGGAAGGGCGCACGCTGGATGTGGAGGAGGAAGAGCATTACGACAACACCGCAGCGGAAATCCGTCAGGTGGATGCGCACCTGAAGCGCCTGCGTGAACTGGAAGCCGGTAAGGCCGCCACGGCGCAGCCGGTGAAACAGGCCGGTAACGGGAATGTGGCCGCGGTGGCTTCTGCGCCGGTGATCCGTGTGGAGCAGAAACTGGATAAGGGGATTGGCTTCGCCCGCTTTGCCAAATCGCTGGCTGCGGCTAAAGGCGTCCGATCTGAAGCCCTGGAAGTGGCCCGTCGTCAGTATCCGGATGACAGTCGTCTGCATCATGTCCTGAAATCGGCAGTGGGCGCGGGGACCACCACGGATCCGCAGTGGGCAGGCAGCCTGTCTGAATATCAGGAATACGCACAGGACTTTATTGATTACCTGCGTCCGCAGACCATTATCGGGCGATTTGGTCAGGGCGGGATCCCTGCACTTCGTCAGGTGCCGTTCAATATCCGTGTGCACGCCCAGGTGTCCGGCGGTGCTGCCGGCTGGGTGGGTGAGGGTAAGGCAAAACCCCTGACGAAGTTTGATTTTGAATCCATCACCTTCAGTCATGCGAAGGTGTCGGCCATTGCGGTACTGACGGAAGAGCTGATCCGTTTTTCCAGTCCGGCAGCTGATGCGCTGGTCCGTAATGCGCTGGCAGAAGCGGTGGTGGCGCGTCTGGACACAGACTTTGTGGACCCGAAAAAAGCCGCAGTGGCAGATGTCTCCCCGGCGTCCATCACCCATGATGTGAAGGGCAAGGCATCAACCGGTAACCCGGATGCGGATGCAGAGGCGGCGTTTGGACAGTTTGTGGCAGCAAACCTGCAGCCCACCGGTGCGGTCTGGCTGATGTCCAGCACCAATGCCCTGGCGCTGTCCATGCGTAAAAATACGCTGGGTCAGAAGGAATACCCGGACATGACCCTGCTGGGGGGGACCTTCCAGGGGCTGCCGGTGATTGTCTCCCAGTACGTGGGTGACCAGCTGGTGCTGGTGAATGCCCCGGATATTTATCTGGCGGATGACGGCGGCGTGGCAGTGGATATGTCCCGCGAGGCATCACTGGAAATGCAGTCTGAGCCGACCGGCGACAGTACCACGCCGTCGCCGGTGGAGCTGGTTTCCATGTTCCAGACAGGCAGTGTGGCCATCCGTGCGGAGCGCTGGATCAACTGGCGTCGTCGCCGTACCGCGGCGGTGGCGGTGATCACCGGTGTGAACTACGGCAGTGCGTCCGGCGGCTGAGTCTGATAAGGAGGACGGGAGGCGAGCGCCTCCCGTAACAGGTTATGGCAAAGATCCGATATCTGCAGGGCACGCATGATGCCCGGGCCGGGGATATCCGTGATGTGGCACAGCCGTGCGCGGAGGTGCTGGTTCGCCTGGGAAAGGCGGAGTACATCACGGTGCGACGTCCGGCAGGTCAGAAAAAGAAACGTGATGCGGAGCATGGCGAATGTGGAACCTTTTACAGCGAACCCGAAAAAAACAGAAATCAGGACGTGACGTAAGAGAGGCGGGCTGGACCAGCCTGTTTCAGGCGGTGGCTGAGCCCTTTTCCGGCGCCTGGCAGCAGGGCGTGAAAGCCGATCCGGAAGCCGTCCTCTCCTTTCATGCGGTGTTTTCGTGCATTTCGCTGATATCCCAGGATATCGCCAAAATGCGGCTGCGTCTTATGCAGACGGATGCGCAGGGGATACGCAGGGAAACTCGACGGGGGGATATTGCCCGCCTCTGTCGTCGTCCCAACGCCCAGCAGAACCGCATCCAGTTTTTTGAACTGTGGCTGAACGCCAAACTGCGTCACGGCAATACGGTGGTGCTGAAAATCCGTAACTCCCGGGGGCAGATCAAAGAACTGCGCATTCTGGACTGGAGCCGGGTTGAACCACTGGTGGCGGATGACGGCGAAGTGTTCTACCGCATCACGCCGGACCGGAACTGCGGGATCACTTAGGCGGTGACGGTGCCTGCCCGGGAAGTGATCCACGACCGGTTTAACTGTTTTTTTCATCCGCTTATAGGGTTGCCGCCGGTGTATGCCGCCGGGCTGGCCGCCACGCAGGGGCATCATATTCAGGAAAATTCGACGTATTTTTTCAGAAATGGCGGCATGCCGTCCGGGGTGATTGAGATCCCCGGCAGTATTACGGAAGAAAATGCGAAAAAACTGAAGAGCAACTGGGACAGCGGGTATACCGGCGAAAATGCGGGGAAAACGGCCATTCTGAGCAACGGGGCAAAATACAACCCCACGACGTTTTCACCGGTGGATGCGCAGACGGTGGAACAACTGAAGATGACCGCTGAAATTGTCTGTTCGGTGTTCCGTGTCCCGGCCTACAAGATTGGCGTGGGACAACCGCCTTCCAGTGACAACGTGGAGGCGCTGGAGCAGCAGTATTATTCCCAGTGCCTGCAGACGCTGATTGAGTCCATTGAACTGTTACTGGATGAGGCGCTGGAAACGGGGGAAAACGAGAGTACAGAATTTGATGTCACCACGCTGCTGAGAATGGACAGTGAGCGGCGCATGAAAACGCTGGGGGATGCGGTGAAAAATACGCTTCTCACGCCCAATGAGGCCCGTAAACGGGAGAACCTGCCGCCCCTGGCCGGCGGTGATGCACTGTATCTTCAGCAGCAGAACTACAGTCTGGAGGCACTGTCCCGTCGTGATGCCCGTGAGGATCCGTTCGCGTCGACCGGGAAAACGGCCTTAGCGCAACCGCCTGACGGCGCATCTGACGGTAATAAGGCAATCAGTGAAACAGAGCATGATGCGGTGAAAGCGATGTTCAGGGGGATTCTGAAAAAATGAATGAACGTGAACTGTCCATTATTCGTGCCCTGGGAGAAGAATTCGCCACGGTGCTGGCGGATTTACAGCGCACATTTGAGGAGAAGATGAGCGCGCAGGCACAAGCGTTTGAAGAGAAACTGGCTTCCCTGTCCGCTCTGTTACAGAAGCATGTGACGGTGGATGAGGTTAGCCCTGTTCTGCAGGCGATGGTGGATGACGCAGTGGGGGCCATTCCGCTACCGCGTGATGGTCACGATTATGATCCGGAAGTACTGAAGCAGGCGGTGAATGATGCGGTCGCGAAAATACCGGTGCCGGCAGACGGCAAAAGTACTCACCCCGGATGATGTGCGTCCGATGCTTGAACAGATGGTGACGGAGGCTGTAAGGCATATCCCTGTTCCGCGTGATGGTCGTGACTACGATCCGGATGTTCTGCAGAAGGCGGTTCTGGATGCGGTGAGTGCCCTGCCGGCTCCGCAGGACGGGCGTGATGCCACGGCTCTGGAAATACTCCCCGCCATTGACGTTCAAAAATCCTTTCCCCGGGGCACGTATGCCACACACCAGGGCGGACTCTGGCGGGCGTATGAAAAAACGCACGGGATGCGGGGATGGGAATGCCTGGTTGACGGGGTGGCGGATATTGACGTCAGCATGACGGGTGAGCGGTTGTTCTCTGTGGTGGTCCGGCAGAGCAGTGGCCAGCGTACGGAAAAAACATTTTCCCTGCCGGTGATGCTCTACCGCGGTGTGTTCAGAGCCGGTGAAACCTACCACCCCGGCGATACGGTGACGTGGGGGGGCTCGCTGTGGCACTGCAACAGTATGACCGAAGATAAACCCGGAGAAGCTCATTCATCAGCCTGGACCCTGGCTGCAAAACGTGGGCGGGATGCAGGAGGCGGAAAATGACGGCATTACTGACACTGGAAGAGGTCAAGGCACATCTGCGTGTCGACCATGACGCGGATGATGACATGCTGATGGACAAGGTTCGTCAGGCTACCGCCGTGCTGCTGGCCTACATTCAGGGCAGCCGGGATAAAGTGATCCGTGAGGACGGTGAACTGATCCCGGGCGAGGCATTAACCCGGATGAAGGGGGCTGCCATGCGACTGACCGGGATGCTGTACCGGAATCCGGATCTTGCGGAGCGGGAAGAACTGCTTCAGGGGGAGCTGCCGTTTTCTGTTTCCGTGCTGATTTACGATTTGCGTTGTCCGACGGTGTTATGAGGAGGGGGAATGGCAATATCTGTAGGTCGTCTGACACAGATGATAAGTGTTCTGAACCCGGTGTTAACCCGTAACGCTGCCGGAGAAATGACGGAAGAATGGGTGTCATGCGGGAAAATTCATGCGGATATCCGAGGCAGGAGCAGCCGGGAGCGGATGCAGTTCGGTGCGGAAATGGCGCAGGCGGAAATCCGCATCTGGGTGCGCGGTCAGTCCGGTCGGGAAATCACGGCAGCGTCACGACTTCATGTGCTGAGTGGTCCATGGCGTGACCGGATCCTGAACGTTGTCGGGCTGCCCGTGCCGGATGCGACCGGCGGGCGTCTGGAAATTCTCTGTCGGCTGGGAGGGGAAAAATGATCGAAATCCTGCTGGATTTTTCGGGGCTGGAGGACATCAGCCGCGATTTGCAGCTTCTGAGTGGTGCGGAAAATAACCGGGTGCTGCGTGAGGCAACCCGTGCGGGTGCGAATGTGCTGAAAGAAGAAGTGGTGTTACGGACACCGGTACGCAGGGGAAAACTGCGCCGCAATGTGGTGATCCTTTCCCGGCGCTCCCGCGATGGCGGGATGGAATCCGGTGTCCATATCCGTGGTGTTAATCCGGACACCGGTAACAGCGATAACACCATGAAGGCGGATAACCCGCGCAATGCTTTCTACTGGCGGTTTGTGGAAATGGGGACCGTGAATATGCCACCGCACCCGTTTGTGCGCCCGGCGTTTGATGTGCGCAGTGAACAGGCAGCTCAGGTGGCGATTGCGCGGATGAACCGGGCCATTGATGAGGTACTGAGACGATGACGGAGGCGGATTTGTATCCTCATCTGGCGCATCTTGCCGGCGGGCAGGTGTACCCGTATGTGGCCCCCCTGCTGGATGGCAGGCCGTTGGTGGCGCTTCCGTGGGTGGTTTTCAGCCTGATTTCATCGGTGTCAGCGGACGTGATGGGCGGGCAGGCGGAGTCCTCAGTGTCGGTGCAGATAGACGTTTATGCCGGGACTGTGACGCAGGCGCGTCAGATACGTCAGGACGCCCGTGAAGCCATAATGCTGCTGGCCCCGGGATCCGTCAGTGAAATGCAGGACTATATTCCGGAAAACCGCTGTTACCGTGCAACCCTGGAGTTTCAGGTCACGGTGTGACTTTTTCTTTTTTCTACAAAACCATACCCCGCCGCGTGCGGGTTTTTTATTATCAGGAGGCAGAATGTCTGCTTTGTATGAACGCTCACAGCTGACGCAGGTGATGATTTCATCTGCCCTGGCGACTGCTGAAACTATGGATAAGGCGGAATATCTGCGCCTGGACTGCACCATCAAGGAAGTCCAGTTCACCGCCGGTCAGAAACAGGATATTGATGTGACCACGCTCTGCTCCACAGAGCAGGAGAACATCAACGGTCTGGGGGCGTCGTCTGAGATTTCCATGTCGGGTAATTTTTATCTGAATCAGGCCCAGAACGCCCTGCGTGATGCCTATGACAATGACGCGTTGTATGCGTTTAAGGTGCTGTTTCCGTCCGGTAAGGGCTTTAAATTCCTGGTAATGCTGCCAACTTACTGATTTAGTGTATGATGGTGATTTTAAGGTGCTTGCGTGGCTTCCATTTCCATCAGATGTCCTTCCTGCTCCGCTACTGAAGGCGTGGTGCGTAACGGCAAAAGCACTGCCGGACATCAGCGCTATCTCTGCTCTCATTGCCGTAAAACATGGCAACTACAGTTCACTTACACCGCCTCTCAGCCCGGTACGCACCAGAAA
>NZ_MECT01000029.1:0-11864 GCF_001722145.1 Shigella sp. FC1544 | reverse complement strand
ACGGTTGTGGCGCACGTCTTCGGTGAACGCACTCTGGCCACACTGGAGCGTCTTCTGAGCCTGCTGTCGGCCTTTGAGGTCGTGGTATGGATGACGGATGGCTGGCCGCAGTATGAATCACGCCTGAAGGGAAAGCTGCACGTTATCAGCAAGCGTTACACTCAGCGCATTGAGCGACATAATCTGAATCTGAGACAACATCTGGCAAGGCTGGGACGGAAGTCACTGTCGTTCTCAAAATCGGTGGAGCTGCATGACAAGGTCATCGGGCATTATCTGAACATAAAACACTATCAGTAAGTTGGAGTCATTACCCCTAACCTTCGCAAGAGGTCGCTTCACGCGATAAATCTGAAACGAAACCTGACAGCGCGCCCCGCTTCTGACAAAATAGGCGCATCCCCTTCGACCTACGTAACAGATGGAATCCTCTCTCTGATGGCAGCAAAGATTATTGACGGTAAAACGATTGCGCAGCAGGTGCGCTCTGAAGTTGCTCAAAAAGTTCAGGCGCGTATTGCAGCCGGACTGCGGGCACCAGGACTGGCCGTTGTGCTGGTGGGTAGTAACCCTGCATCGCAAATTTATGTCGCAAGCAAACGCAAGGCTTGTGAAGAAGTCGGGTTCGTCTCCCGCTCTTATGACCTCCCGGAAACCACCAGCGAAGCGGAGCTGTTGGAGCTTATCGATGCGCTGAATGCCGACAACACCATCGATGGCATTCTGGTTCAACTGCCGTTACCGGCGGGTATTGATAACGTCAAAGTGCTGGAACGTATTCATCCGGACAAAGACGTGGACGGTTTCCATCCTTATAACGTCGGTCGTCTGTGCCAGCGCGCGCCGCGTCTGCGTCCCTGCACCCCGCGCGGTATCGTCACGCTGCTTGAGCGTTACAACATTGATACCTTCGGCCTCAACGCCGTGGTGATTGGCGCATCGAATATCGTCGGTCGTCCAATGAGCATGGAACTGTTGCTCGCAGGTTGCACCACTACCGTGACTCACCGTTTCACTAAAAATCTGCGTCACCACGTAGAAAATGCCGATCTGTTGATCGTTGCCGTCGGCAAGCCGGGCTTTATTCCTGGTGACTGGATCAAAGAAGGCGCAATTGTGATTGATGTCGGCATCAACCGTCTGGAAAATGGCAAAGTTGTGGGCGACGTCGTGTTTGAAGACGCGGCTAAACGCGCCTCATACATTACGCCTGTTCCGGGCGGCGTTGGCCCGATGACGGTTGCCACGCTGATTGAAAACACGCTTCAGGCGTGCGTTGAATATCATGATCCACAGGGTGAGTAACATGGCGACATTTTCTTTAGGTAAACATCCGCACGTTGAGCTGTGCGATTTGCTGAAACTGGAAGGCTGGAGCGAAAGCGGCGCGCAGGCGAAAATCGCGATTGCCGAAGGCCAGGTGAAAGTCGACGGTGCGGTTGAAACGCGCAAACGCTGCAAAATCGTTGCCGGTCAGACAGTGAGTTTTGCAGGTCACAGCGTACAGGTTGTTGCCTGATCCCTTTCCCGGCCTGTATCAACAGGCCGGTTCTCTTTTCAGACTTTTGCCCTCTACGCCCCGTTCATCCATGCTGATAGCATCGACATTTTGCCGAAGCGACCATCATGCCAACCGTTATTACGCACGCCGCCGTTCCCCTATGCATTGGTTTAGGGTTGGGTTCGAAAGTCATCCCTCCGCGTCTGTTATTTGCCGGAATCATCCTGGCGATGCTGCCCGACGCCGACGTATTGTCGTTTAAATTTGGCGTTGCTTACGGCAATGTTTTTGGTCATCGCGGGTTTACCCATTCGCTGGTGTTTGCGTTTGTTGTCCCGCTGTTATGTGTGCTGATTGGACGCCGATGGTTCAGGGCTGGGCTGATTCGCTGCTGGCTGTTTTTAACCGTCTCGTTGCTATCGCACAGCTTGCTGGATTCGGTAACCACTGGCGGTAAGGGCGTTGGCTGGCTGTGGCCGTGGTCAGATGAACGCTTTTTCGCTCCCTGGCAGGTGATTAAAGTCGCTCCGTTTGCATTGTCTCGTTACACCACGCCGTACGGGCATCAGGTGATAATTTCTGAATTGATGTGGGTGTGGTTGCCGGGGATGGTGCTTATGGGAATGTTGTGGTGGCGCAGGCGATAACCGGATGCGAAAACTCGCATCCGGCAACAGCGCAATTACTTACGACGCCAGGTGGTCCCTTGCGGGCCATCTTCCAGCACGATCCCCATCTCGTTAAGACGGTCACGCGCCGCATCTGCCGCCGCCCAGTCTTTCGCTTTACGGGCATCCAGACGCTGTTGAATTAACGCTTCAATCTCAGCCACTTCGCTGTCGTCTGCCTGCGCGCCGCTTTGCAGGAACGCTTCCGGTTCTTGCTCCAGCAGGCCCAATACAGCGGAAAGTTTACGCAGGTGAGATGCCATTGCATTCGCCGCTGCCATATCTTCTGCTTTCAGACGGTTTACTTCACGCGCCATATCAAACAGTACGGAATAGGCTTCCGGGGTGTTGAAATCGTCGTCCATCGCTTCAATAAAGCGCGCTTCAAACGCTTCGCCACCGGCAGGCGCAACGGTTTTATCTGTGCCGCGCAGCGCAGTGTAGAGACGCTCCAGCGCCGCACGCGTCTGCTTCAGGTTCTCTTCGCTGTAGTTCAACTGGCTGCGATAGTGGCCCGACATCAGGAAGTAACGCACGGTTTCCGCGTCGTAGTATTTCAGCACATCGCGCACGGTAAAGAAGTTACCCAGCGATTTGGACATCTTCTCGCGGTCAACCATCACCATTCCGGAGTGCATCCAGTAGTTCACATACTGACCATCATGGGCACAGGTGGACTGCGCGATTTCGTTCTCGTGGTGCGGGAACATCAGGTCTGAACCGCCGCCGTGGATATCAAAGTGGTTACCCAGCTGCTTGCAGTTCATGGCCGAACATTCAATGTGCCAGCCAGGACGACCCGCGCCCCACGGAGACGGCCAGCTCGGTTCGCCCTCTTTCGACATCTTCCACAGAACGAAGTCCATCGGGTTGCGTTTGTCATCAACCACGTCAACGCGCGCGCAGCCTGCAGCTGGTCGAGATCCTGACGCGACAGCACGCCATAAGTCGGATCGGTCGGGACGTCGAACATCACGTCGCCGTTGTCAGCCACATAAGCGTGACCTTTGGCGATCAGTTGTTCAGTGAGTTCAATAATTTCTGCGATATGGTGCGTCGCGCGCGGCTCCATATCCGGGCGCAGAATGTTCAAAGCATCAAAATCTTTGTGCATTTCGGCGATCATGCGATCCACCAGCGCCACAAAGCTTTCGCCATTTTCATTGGCGCGTTTGATGATTTTGTCGTCGATATCGGTAATGTTGCGCACATACTTCAGCTTATAGCCGAGGAAACGCAGATAGCGCGCAACCACGTCAAAAGCAACAAAGGTACGCCCGTGACCGATATGACAGAGATCGTAAACGGTGATTCCACACACGTACATGCCGACTTCCCCGGCGTGAATAGGCTTAAATTCCTCTTTTTGGCGTGTCAGAGTATTGAAGATTTTTAGCATCGAAGATTCCGTTTAGACATGTGTGGGTAATTGAGTTGCGTATAATACCCATATTTTCCGCGCGAATCAGCATACATTGCGTGATGATCCGATCGTGCGGTTATGCTATAACACCACCCTATATATGACCCGAACCGGGTTGAAGCACCAATCAAACGGAACAGGATGCAAAAATGGTTACTTTCCACACCAATCACGGCGATATTGTCATCAAAACTTTTGACGATAAAGCACCTGAAACAGTTAAAAACTTCCTGGACTACTGCCGCGAAGGTTTTTACAACAACACCATTTTCCACCGTGTTATCAACGGCTTTATGATTCAGGGCGGCGGTTTTGAACCGGGCATGAAACAAAAAGCCACCAAAGAACCGATCAAAAACGAAGCCAACAACGGTCTGAAAAATACCCGTGGTACGCTGGCAATGGCCCGTACTCAGGCTCCGCACTCTGCAACTGCACAGTTCTTCATCAACGTGGTTGATAACGACTTCCTGAACTTCTCTGGCGAAAGCCTGCAAGGTTGGGGCTACTGCGTGTTTGCTGAAGTGGTTGAAGGCATGGACGTGGTAGACAAAATCAAAGGTGTTGCAACCGGTCGTAGCGGTATGCACCAGGACGTGCCAAAAGAAGACGTTATCATTGAAAGCGTGACCGTTAGCGAGTAATCGTGGCGACACTCTTTATTGCAGATCTTCATCTCTGCGTGGAAGAACCGGCGATCACCGCCGGTTTTCTGCGTTTTTTAGCGGGGGAAGCTCGCAAGGCCGACGCGCTGTATATTCTTGGCGATCTGTTTGAAGCGTGGATTGGCGACGACGATCCCAATCCACTCCATCGCCAGATGGCGGCAGCGATCAAAGCGGTGTCCGATTCCGGCGTTCCCTGTTATTTCATTCATGGCAACCGTGATTTTCTGCTCGGCAAACGCTTTGCCCGTGAAAGTGGCATGACGTTATTGCCGGAAGAAAAGGTGCTCGAACTTTATGGCCGCCGGGTGTTGATTATGCATGGCGACACGCTGTGCACCGATGACGCGGGTTATCAGGCTTTTCGCGCCAAAGTCCACAAACCCTGGCTGCAAATGCTATTCCTCGCCCTGCCGTTGTTTGTGCGCAAACGCATTGCCGCGCGAATGCGCGCGAACAGCAAAGAAGCCAACAGCAGTAAATCGCTGGCGATCATGGACGTTAACCAAAACGCAGTGGTCAGTGCGATGGAAAAACATCAGGTGCAATGGCTGATCCACGGGCATACCCATCGCCCGGCGGTGCATGAACTTATCGCCAACCAGCAACCTGCTTTTCGCGTGGTACTGGGTGCCTGGCATACGGAAGGTTCGATGGTGAAAGTCACGGCGGATGACGTTGAGCTGATTCATTTTCCGTTTTAAAAAAACCACAACTTTGCTGATTTCACAGCCACGCAACCGTTTTCCTTGCTCTCTTTCCGTGCTATTCTCTGTGCCCTCTAAAGCCGAGAGTTGTGCACCACAGGAGTTTTAAGACGCATGTCTTCCCGCAATAATCCGGCGCGTGTCGCCATCGTGATGGGGTCCAAAAGCGACTGGGCTACCATGCAGTTCGCCGCCGAAATCTTCGAAATCCTGAATGTCCCGCACCACGTTGAAGTGGTTTCTGCTCACCGCACCCCCGATAAACTGTTCAGCTTCGCCGAAAGCGCCGAAGAGAACGGTTATCAGGTGATTATTGCGGGCGCAGGTGGCGCAGCGCACCTGCCAGGCATGATTGCCGCCAAAACGCTGGTGCCGGTGCTGGGCGTGCCAGTACAGAGCGCCGCACTGAGCGGTGTCGATAGCCTCTACTCCATCGTACAAATGCCGCGCGGCATTCCGGTGGGTACGCTGGCGATTGGTAAAGCTGGCGCGGCAAACGCGGCATTACTGGCAGCACAAATTCTCGCGACTCACGATAAAGAGCTACACCAGCGTCTGAATGACTGGCGCAAAGCCCAGACCGACGAAGTGCTGGAAAACCCGGACCCGCGAGGTGCGGCATGAAACAGGTTTGCGTCCTCGGTAACGGGCAGTTAGGCCGTATGCTGCGTCAGGCAGGCGAACCGTTAGGCATTGCTGTCTGGCCGGTCGGGCTGGACGCTGAACCGGCGGCGGTGCCTTTTCAACAAAGCGTGATTACCGCTGAGATCGAACGCTGGCCGGAAACCGCATTAACCCGCGAGCTGGCGCGTCATCCGGCCTTTGTGAACCGCGATGTGTTCCCGATTATTGCTGACCGTCTGACTCAGAAGCAGCTTTTCGATAAGCTCCACCTGCCGACCGCGCCGTGGCAGTTACTTGCCGATCGCAGCGAGTGGCCTGCGGTGTTTGATCGTTTAGGTGAACTGGCGATTGTTAAGCGTCGCACTGGTGGCTATGACGGTCGCGGTCAATGGCGTTTACGCGCCAATGAAACCGAACAGTTACCGGCAGAGTGTTACGGCGAATGTATTGTCGAGCAGGGCATTAACTTCTCTGGTGAAGTGTCGCTGGTTGGCGCGCGCGGCTTTGATGGCAGCACCGTGTTTTATCCGCTGACGCATAACCTGCATCAGGACGGTATTTTGCGCACCAGCGTCGCTTTTCCGCAGGCCAACGCACAGCAGCAGGCGCAAGCCGAAGAGATGCTGTCGGCGATTATGCAGGAGCTGGGCTATGTGGGCGTGATGGCGATGGAGTGTTTTGTCACCCCGCAAGGTCTGCTGATCAACGAACTGGCTCCGCGTGTGCATAACAGCGGTCACTGGACACAAAACGGTGCCAGCATCAGCCAGTTTGAGCTGCATCTGCGGGCGATTACCGATCTGCCGTTACCGCAACCAGTAGTGAATAATCCGTCGGTGATGATCAATCTGATTGGTAGCGATGCGAATTATGACTGGCTGAAATTGCCGCTGGTGCATCTGCACTGGTACGACAAAGAAGTCCGTCCGGGGCGTAAAGTGGGGCATCTGAATTTGACCGACAGCGACACATCGCGTCTGACTGCGACGCTGGAAGCCTTAATCCCGCTGCTGCCGCCAGAGTATGCCAGCGGCGTGATTTGGGCGCAGAGTAAGTTCAGTTAAGCAGGTGCTCATTTGATTGCCGGATGCGGCGTAAACGCCTTATCCGGCTTACCGCTCCGGTACCCATTGTAGGCCTGATAAGACGCGTCAAGCGTCGCATCAGGCATGGTGCACCGATTGCCGGAAACTCTCATCACTACAGCGAAATACAGGTCCCCGCTTCGCCCGCCAGCGTCTCTTCAATTCGCGATAACGCCCCAATCCACGCGGGTTTACTACGGCTTCTGACATAACCACTCACCGCCGTTACCTTCGGCCCCATCGAACCATCGGCTTTGGCAAATGGCGCTAACTCATCCGGTGTGGCATGGCGAATGGCACGTTGCTGCGGCGTTCCCCAGTTTTCATATACCGCATCAGCATCGGTGAGGATCACCAGTCCATCGGCATTAATCTGCTCGGCGAGCAACGCAGTGGCGAGATCTTTATCAATCACCGCTTCACTCCCTGCCCCATCTTCCGTCACAGGCACACCGCCGCCGCCACTGCAAATCACCACATGCCCCTCTTTGAGCAACAACTCGATGGCTTCGCTGTCGAGAATTTTACGCGGTTGCGGAGACGCCACCACCCGGCGCAAATATTTACCATCACGTTTCATCTGCCAGCCGTAAGCCGCTTCCAGTGCCTCTTGTTCTTCTGGCTGATAAACCGGACCAATAAATTTCTCTGGCTGCAAAAACGCCGGATCATCAGGCGAAACCTCAATGCGCGTCAGCACCGTCGTAACAGGCGGTATCTGCGGCTGTGCGCTCAAGCTCTGCGCCAGCATATAGCCAATCATCCCCTGGCTTTCCGCCACCAGCACATCCAGCGGATACGGTTCTACCTCTTTCCACGCCAGATTCTGTAACGCCAGCAGCCCCACCTGCGGCCCGTTGCCGTGAACAATCGCCAGCCGATAAGAACGGGCCAGGCGTGCCAGCGCGGGTACAGCACTGGCGATATTGCGATATTGATTTTCCGCCGTCAGCGCCTCACCGCGCTGGAGTAAGGCGTTGCCCCCAAGAGCTACAACCAGTGTTTTCATGGTTTTCCTTGTAATAATTGTTGGCCAAGCCAGAACCCCAGCAGCGTATCTGCCCCTGACGTATGCCCCAGCGCCAGCAGCGAATCAATCGCAACAGCGGTACGTTTCGGGCAACTCAGAGCATGGACAAAGTGCAGGAGTGGCGAGGCGAAATATCCTTGCGCGGCATAACGTAAATAACTGACGCTCACCGCTGTGGTAACGAGTTGAAGATTGTCGGAACAGGCAAAAAACGGGCGACCGGCGCGCGCATCTAAAGCGCCATAATACCAAGCCGCCAGCAGCATTCCGCTCAACGTGTCATCATGACTTGGCGTTAATCCGGGGCCTTTACCCAGCCAGTGCCGCCAGTCGGTCTTAACGCCATTGAGCGCGGCCTGAAAACAGTGACGAAACTGGCGTAATTCAGCGGTCAGCGGATCGCTTGCCGCCATCGCCAGTGGTCCGAAAAGTCCGGTTTCCTCCGCGCGTTGCATCCATGCAGCTGCAAGCGGTTGAGGATGCGAAGGCGGCGTAATACGCAGCAAACAATAACGCTGTGGCTGTTTAACCGTGAAACGCCCGAGGCGAATCCCTTGAGCCACAACCTGTGGTCGTTCATTGCCGCATAATCCACCGCATAACGCATCGAATTGCGCGCGGCGAAGCACCCATCCTCCGGGGCCGAAACCACTACCCTGACGATGCAGCGTTAACAGTTCGCCGCTTTCCGTCATCAGGTTAATCGCCCGCCGCCACACTCCCGCTAACCGCCAGGACTGGCGATAATTCGGTGCGCTACTGCTGGCAAGCAGAGGATGGATGATCGTCATTGCGCGTTCCTCAACCAATCCCCATGCTTTCAGCCAGTGCTTCCAGCGCCTGTTCAAAGCACGCCAGCGGTGCCCGCACGGTGCCTGCGCCAATCTGCCCGATCCCCGCCTTTTTATGGGCGATACCGGTATTGATGAGTGGCGTAATGCCGGTTTCTACCACGCGACGAATATCCAGCCCCAGGCACGCGCCCTGAAAATCCCAGCCTGGGATCTGCAACTGCATATTGCGTTCAAGGTAAATTTCCGCCATCTCTTCAGATACCGCCCTGGCCGCTTCCATGCCACCCGCACCGACAAAGCGCGTTACGCCAGGCGCTGCGATCATTGCCGCACCTCCGATACCAAAGGTTTCGGTAATCGCGCTATCGCCCATATCCGGGTTCGCCTGCTCCTGCGAGAAGCCGGTGAAAAACAGACCTTGCGGAGTGTTTACAGGCGCAGTAAACCAGCGTTCATCCAGCCCGCTTACCCGAATCCCGAACATATTGCCGTTGCGGGTCATAGCCGTAACGATGCTGCCTGCGCGGATCATCGCGCCAGCATCCATCGCCGCCTTGCAGTAGGCCATCGCGAGGTTGAGGAAGAACTGATCGGTCACGCTGAGGAAATCGATCACTTCCGCAATGTGCTGTTTATCATGATCGAGGCGAGCAATTTGTGGGGCCAGCGTACGCATTAACAGTGCTGAGGAAGCAATATTGCGTTGATGGAACTCATCGCCCATCGTAATGCCCTGCGCCATCATCGCCGTGAGATCGATACCGCGCACCATGCGCCCCAGCGCCGCGCTTAATACTGGCATTAACACATCGCGCATCCAGCGATGGCGAGTCAGGACATCTTCGCCGTAAGCGCCAAAACGCATCACTTTGCCGATACCTTCGTTGAGGTTGCAGTACGCCCGGTTGCCGTCGGTTACGTTCTCGACCACCAGCATCGGCATACAGGCAGAAGTAATGCCGCCCATTGGCCCGACGGCATTCACATGGTGACAAGGAATGAAGTTCACTTCCCCCTGCTCCAGCATCGCCAGTGCCTGCGCTTCATCTTTCGCCCAGCCTTCGAACAGACATGCGCCCACGCACGCCCCTTTCATGGGTCCGGTCATCTCCTGCCAGCGCATTGGCGGCCCGGCGTGAAGCAGTGTTTTGCCCTCGTTTAGTTCGCTGATAAGTGAAAAAGCCGGTTGCACATCCAGCCAGTGTGGACGAGCACGACGAATTTGTTCGATAACCGCAGCATTGGCTTGCGCCACTGATGTAAACATGGGAACCCCTTATTGCAAACGTTCTAATAAACGAGCCAGTTTTTTATTGCCGCCGGCGACTGGCGACCATTGGTAATGCACAACCGGTTTGCTGGCGCTTTGTAGCTCCAGCGCAAAGCTGCGTAATCCGATGTTAATCACGGCGACGTTTTCCAGTAATGACGGTGTATGTTGCTGTGCGGCAGGCGAGAGCGGATAAATTAACGCTGCCGCCAGCAAGGTGGCTTCCGGCAGCGAACTCACTACCGCGATCCCCGCATCTTCCAGCGTGGCGATTTGCTGCGAGCGGCATTGCGGGTCACGTTCAGTGCCTGTCACCGTGGCAATGGCATACAGTGGTTGATTATCTGAACGCGCGGCACAGGCTTTTTGCTAGGCGCTTACCAGCGAGGCGGCAGGATCGGCAGTCGCACCGAAGCCAATCACGACATCAAGTAGCAATACGCGCACTTGTGGTTTAGCGCCGAGATCGGCAATTAACTGGTTGCGTAAGGCTGGGTCGATCATCGGATGGGGACGCCCGACGGTGTAGAAATCATCGCCGAGGTCAATAATCTGGTGACCATCGGCGTCGAGCATCATGCCGTGATGATGGGTATCGTCGGCTTCCACGCCAAGGTGTCCAGCAAGTAATCCCGCCGCTTCGGCAGCCAGCGTACCGCCGGTATACAAACCGCAAATAAATCCGCTGCTGACAGGCGCTATTGCGTTACGTCGCGCCGTGACGCGTGAAAGCAGGCAAGCCAGGCGTGCGGCCTCATCCAGCGAGGAGGCAAACCAGACATTCTCGTCGCGGGCCACCGCCGGGGTATAACCTAAAAACAGCGCCACCGTCGGTTTGCCGGTTGCTTTCATGGCATTAACAATTTTCAGACGCACAGCTTCGGCAGGTGGCTTTGAAACAAATGCCAGCACTTCGCTTTTCTCGTCTGCACTGAGCATTTCCAGCGCCGTCAGCGCACTGATGCCGCCTGCTTCACGGCTGAGGTCGCGCTCGCCAAGACCAATCGCGTGAGTAATTCCCTCCCCTGCCTGCGCAATCTGCGAACACAGTTCCTGAATCCCGGTACCGGAAGCGCCAATGACGCCAATGTTGCCTTCCGGCATCACGTTAGCAAAAGCCAGCGGCGTGCCGGCAATCATCGACGTACCGCAGTCCGGCCCCATCACCAGCAAGCCTTTTTCTCGCGCGCGGGTTTTAAGTTGGATTTCATCTTCCAGCGTGACGTTATCGGAGAACATCATCACGTTGAGGTTGCGATCCAGCGCCTGATTCGCCAGCTCCGCCGCATACTCGCCAGCCACTGAAATCAGCGCCAGATTGGCATCGGATAATTTCTGACAGGCACTGTCCCAGCGACGCACCTGCGTCAAGGACTGGCTGCTGCCTGCCCCCTGCGCCAGTTGTTTTAGCGCCTCTTCAAGCTGCTGCATAATCGCCTGCGCGATCCCCGCATCCGCCGCTTCGCTACGAATTGCCACGCAAATATCGTTCGGCGTGGCGTTATTAAAATCGTCATGCCAGAAACCTGTGGTATCTAATAACGCTTTATTGGCGGGCGTACCCATCATTACGGAAACATCATCAACATTTTCTGATTCGCTGAGTTTTCGTGAAATAATCATTAAACTGACCGAATCCTGAAAACACCCTTTTTTAATAAAGGCGTGGATCATAACAACTCCGGTAATGACTCCAACTTACTGATAGTGTTTTATGTTCAGATAATGCCCGATGACCTTGTCATGCAGCTCCACCGATTTTGAGAACGACAGTGACTTCCGTCCCAGCCTTGCCAGATGTTGTCTCAGATTCAGATTATGTCGCTCAATGCGCTGAGTGTAACGCTTGCTGATAACGTGCAGCTTTCCCTTCAGGCGTGATTCATACAGCGGCCAGCCATCCGTCATCCATACCACGACCTCAAAGGCCGACAGCAGGCTCAGAAGACGCTCCAGTGTGGCCAGAGTGCGTTCACCGAAGACGTGCGCCACAACCGTTGGATTTGCCCCTATATTTCCAGACATCTGTTATCACTTAACCCATTACAAGCCCGCTGCCGCAGATATTCCCGTGGCGAGCGATAACCCAGCGCACTA
>NZ_MECT01000028.1:0-11874 GCF_001722145.1 Shigella sp. FC1544 | reverse complement strand
TTGAGAAGCGGTGTAAGTGAACTGCAGTTGCCATGTTTTACGGCAGTGAGAGCAGAGATAGCGCTGATGTCCGGCAGTGCTTTTGCCGTTACGCACCACCCCGTCAGTAGCTGAACAGGAGGGACAGCTGATAGAAACAGAAGCCACTGGAGCACCTCAAAAACACCATCATACACTAAATCAGTAAGTTGGCAGCATCACCTATTAATTCAATACATTAATTCAATCACCAAATTTATATATGACCAATGGCATACCCATGAATAAAGTGGTATGATAACTTCGTCCGCATTCCACTCCGGGAGACGCATATGGAAATCACTGAACCACGCCGTTTGTATCAACAACTTGCCGCTGACCTGAAAGAGCGCATTGAACAGGGCGTCTATCTGGTGGGTGATAAACTGCCTGCCGAACGCTTTATTGCCGATGAAAAGAACGTCAGCCGAACGGTAGTTCGTGAAGCCATAATCATGCTGGAAGTTGAAGGCTATGTGGAGGTGCGTAAAGGTTCAGGTATTCATGTGGTTTCCAACCAGCCGCGCCATCAGCAGGCGGCTGACAATAATATGGAATTCGCCAATTACGGTCCGTTTGAGTTGCTTCAGGCTCGCCAGCTCATCGAAAGTAATATTGCCGAGTTCGCGGCAACTCAGGTAACGAAACAAGACATCATGAAACTGATGGCCATTCAGGAACAGGCGCGCGGCCAACAATGCTTCCGTGATTCCGAGTGGGATTTACAGTTCCACATTCAGGTAGCCCTGGCGACGCAGAACTCCGCCCTGGCGGCCATCGTTGAAAAAATGTGGACCCAGCGTAGCCATAACCCGTACTGGAAAAAACTACACGAACACATTGATTCCCGTACCGTTGATAACTGGTGTGATGACCACGATCAAATTCTCAAGGCGTTAATTCGCAAAGATCCCCATGCTGCTAAGCTGGCAATGTGGCAGCATCTGGAAAACACCAAAATCATGTTATTTAACGAAACCAGCGACGATTTCGAGTTCAATGCCGACCGCTATCTATTCGCCGAAAACCCGGTAGTGCATCTCGATACGGCCACCAGTGGCAGTAAATGAAACTCCTGTCCGACAGGCGCTGCGACGCGCCTGTTCGCTTCGTCGGTAAGCGAAAAGTATAAAGTGTCAGCCTGTGTAAATCCTCTCGCCACCCTCCCCTGCATTCAGCAAAATCAGACTCCACGGACATGTAATTTTGATAACGAACAACGTTGACCTTTGTTACAATTAGATTCAATTTGAATTTATGTTTTTGAATGCTTTCTTATCTCACGATTTAACAGGGAATAGTTCAGGCTGTGTTGATGTATCAAACCCGCAGAACATACCAAAACAGTAATAACATTGCGGTAGTGCATCTTTTAAAACCAGCGTGGCGTTAACCGATTCACCAGGAATAATGAATGGAACTTTTGACCCAATTGCTGCAAGCCCTGTGGGCGCAGGATTTTGAAACCCTGGCCAATCCATCGATGATTGGCATGTTGTATTTTGTCTTGTTTGTAATTTTGTTCCTTGAAAACGGCTTGCTTCCAGCGGCCTTTTTACCGGGCGACAGTTTACTGGTATTGGTCGGCGTGTTGATTGCGAAAGGCGCGATGGGTTACCCGCAAACGATTCTGCTGCTGACCGTTGCCGCCAGCCTCGGCTGCTGGGTCAGCTATATTCAGGGGCGATGGCTGGGCAATACCCGCACCGTACAAAACTGGCTATCTCATTTACCCGCGCATTATCATCAACGCGCACACCATCTTTTTCATAAACACGGTTTATCGGCGCTGTTAATTGGTCGCTTTATTGCGTTTGTCAGAACATTGCTGCCGACGATTGCCGGGTTATCAGGGCTGAATAACGCGCGCTTTCAGTTTTTCAACTGGATGAGCGGTCTGCTGTGGGTATTGATCCTGACAACTCTGGGTTACATGCTCGGCAAAACGCCGGTATTTTTAAAGTACGAGGACCAGCTGATGTCATGCCTGATGCTGCTCCCGGTGGTGCTGCTGGTGTTTGGCCTGGCAGGTTCTCTGGTCGTGTTATGGAAAAAGAAATATGGAAATCGGGGGTAAGGGATGCAAATACCTCGCATGTCGCTTCGCCAGCTAGCCTGGTCCGGCACTGTTTTACTTCTGGTCGGCACGCTGTTGCTGGCCTGGTCCGCGGTTCGCCAGCAAGAGTCTACGCTGGCGATTCGTGCCGTTCATCAAGGCACAACGATGCCAGACGGTTTTTCGATCTGGCATCACCTTGACGCTCATGGCATTCCTTTCAAAAGTATCACCCCCAAAAACGACACTCTGTTAATTACATTTGACTCCAGCGACCAGAGCGCCGCCGCAAAAGCGGTCCTCGACAGAACATTGCCCCATGGCTACATCATTGCGCAGCAGGACAATAACAGTCAGGCTATGCAGTGGCTGACCCGGTTACGGGATAACTCTCATCGCTTCGGATAACTTCCTGTTATCCGAAACATATCACTCACTTTGGTGATTTCACCGTAACTGTCTATGATTAATGAGGCGGTGGTTAACACTACCGCTTCGTTGTCTGGACAATCGTTCCTTTGTAATAGGTCCGAATCACAATGGAAGGTTCAAGAATGAAAGACCGCATCGCTTTAGCTGTTTCTCTCTTTGCTCTTAGTGCCGGTAGTTATGCCACTACCCTGTGTCAGGAAAAGGAGCAAAATATCCTTAAGGAGATCAGCTATGCCGAAAAACACCAAAACCAGAATCGTATTGACGGTCTGAATAAAGCCCTGAGTGAAGTCCGGGCCAACTGTTCAGATAGCCAGCTGCGTGCCGATCATCACAAGAAAATCGCAAAGCAGAAAGATGAGGTGGCGGAACGCCAGCAAGATTTAGCCGAGGCGAAGCAAAAAGGCGATGCCGATAAGATTGCCAAACGCGAACGGAAACTGGCAGAAGCGCAGGAAGAGCTGAAAAAGCTGGAAGCGCGCGACTACTAACTCACAATAGTCACTACTTACTCACCTGGAGAAAACTATGTCGAAAGAACACACTACGGAACATCTGCGTGCTGAGTTGAAATCCCTTTCCGATACGCTGGAAGAGGTGCTTAGCTCATCTGGCGAGAAGTCGAAAGAAGAGTTGAGTAAGATTCGTAGCAAAGCGGAGCAGGCACTGAAACAGAGCCGTTATCGCCTGGGTGAAACCGGTGATGCCATCGCCAAACAAACCCGTGTCGCGGCGGCGCGTGCTGATGAGTATGTGCGTGAAAATCCGTGGACCGGCGTGGGAATTGGCGCTGCAATCGGTGTAGTGCTCGGCGTTCTGCTGTCGCGTCGTTAATTATGGCGGACACTCATCACGCGCAAGGGCCCGGTAAAAGCGTTCTGGGCATCGGGCAGCGAATTGTTTCCATCATGGTTGAAATGGTGGAAACACGTCTGCGGCTGGCGGTGGTGGAGCTGGAAGAGGAAAAAGCTAATCTCTTTCAACTTTTACTGATGCTGGGCCTGACGATGCTTTTCGCTGCATTTGGTCTTATGAGCCTGATGGTGCTAATTATTTGGGCGGTTGATCCGCAATATCGCCTGAATGCGATGATTGCCACCACCGTGGTGTTGCTGCTACTGGCACTGATTGGCGGTATCTGGACGTTACGTAAATCGCGTAAATCCACCTTGCTGCGCCATACACGCCATGAGCTGGCAAACGATCGGCAACTGCTCGAGGAGGAGTCCCGTGAGCAGTAAAGTCGAACGTGAACGACGTAAGGCGCAACTGCTTAGCCAGATCCAGCAACAACGGCTGGATCTTTCCGCCAGTCGTCGTGAATGGCTGGAGGCAACAGGCGCTTACGATCGTCGCTGGAATATGCTGCTAAGTCTGCGCTCCTGGGCGCTGGTTGGCAGTAGCGTGATGGCGATCTGGACGATTCGCCATCCTAATATGCTGGTCCGCTGGGCCAGACGCGGTTTTGGCGTATGGAGCGCCTGGCGTCTGGTTAAAACGACCCTCAAGCAGCAACAGCTTCGCGGTTAACTTCCCTCTGGCCGGAGCCATTCCGGCCTTATCCCTCAAATTTTTTGAAGATTTTTGACAGTTTTCCTTGCTAACAATCATCATTTACCACGTTTATGATTCTCTCCATCGACAGCAACGACGCTAATACCGCGCCCTTGCACAAAAAAACAATCAGCAGCCTGAGTGGCGCAGTGGAGAGTATGATGAAAAAATTAGAAGATGTTGGTGTACTGGTAGCGCGCATTTTAATGCCGATTCTGTTTATTACCGCAGGCTGGGGAAAAATCACCGCTTACTCTGGTACCCAACAATATATGGAAGCAATGGGTGTCCCGGGTTTTATGCTGCCGCTGGTGATTCTGCTTGAGTTCGGTGGTGGTCTGGCAATCCTGTTCGGTTTCCTGACTCGCACCACAGCCCTGTTTACTGCGGGCTTTACGCTGCTGACGGCATTTTTATTTCACAGCAAGTTTGCTGAAGGCGTCAACTCGCTGATGTTCATGAAAAACCTGACAATTTCTGGCGGATTCCTGCTGCTGGCAATTACCGGTCCGGGCGCGTATAGCATCGACCGCCTGCTGAATAAAAAGTGGTAAGCACGCGCTATACTTAACGATAAAAAACGAGGAGGAAGCTCCTCGTTTTTGCTATTGGAGGAGAGAAAAATGGGGCAACTGATTGACGGCGTCTGGCATGACACCTGGTACGATACCAAATCTACCGGCGGTAAATTTCAACGTTCAGCTTCCGCATTTCGTAACTGGCTCACTGCCGATGGCGCACCTGGCCCCACTGGCACAGGCGGTTTTATCGCAGAGAAAGATCGTTATCATCTCTATGTTTCACTCGCCTGCCCGTGGGCGCACCGCACGCTGATCATGCGCAAACTCAAAGGACTGGAACCGTTTATTTCCGTTTCCGTAGTGAACCCGCTGATGCTGGAAAACGGCTGGACCTTTGATGACAGTTTTCCGGGAGCAACCGGAGATACGCTCTATCAACATGAATTTCTGTATCAGCTTTATCTCCACGCCGATCCACACTACAGCGGACGAGTTACTGTTCCCGTGCTGTGGGACAAAAAGAACCACACCATTGTCAGCAACGAATCAGCAGAAATCATCCGCATGTTCAATACCGCGTTTGATGCGCTGGGCGCAAAAGCGGGTGATTACTACCCACCAGCCCTGCAAACGAAAATTGACGAACTTAACGGCTGGATTTATGACACCGTTAACAACGGCGTGTATAAAGCTGGTTTTGCCACCAGCCAGCAAGCCTACGACGAGGCGGTGGCGAAAGTGTTTGAATCGCTGGCGCGACTGGAGCAGATTTTAGGCCAGCATCGTTACCTGACCGGCAACCAGCTAACCGAAGCCGATATTCGCCTGTGGACTACGCTGGTGCGTTTTGATCCAGTGTATGTGACCCACTTCAAGTGTGATAAGCACCGCATCAGCGATTACCTGAATCTGTATGGCTTCCTGCGCGATATCTACCAGATGCCGGGGATCACCGAAACTGTCAATTTCGATCACATCCGTAATCATTACTTCCGCAGCCATAAGACCATCAACCCTACGGGGATTATTTCAATTGGTCCGTGGTAGGATCTCGATGAACCGCATGGACGAGATGTTCGCTTCGGTTAAAAAAAGGCACCTTACGAGGTGCCTCTGATAATTAGCTAAGTGCATGTTGTTCATGTCGGATGCGGCGTGAACGCCTTATCAAACCTACAAAACGTTTATATTCAATATGTTAAAATGACCGCGTAGGCCAGATAAGCGTAGCGCATCTGGCGATTTTGCGCTTGTCATCAGTCTTAGCGCACCTTCACGGCACTTTATTAATTCCTTGAACGAATATTTACTGCCATTTCATTCACGTCTATTCTTAATTTGCTGCTTTAAAAACAAGTGATTGAGCAAAATTGAGGCAAAAATGGACTGGTATCTGAAAGTACTAAAAAATTATGTCGGTTTCCGGGGTCGTGCGCGGCGCAAAGAGTACTGGATGTTTATTCTGGTCAACATCATCTTTACGTTCGTGCTGGGGCTGCTGGATAAAATGTTAGGCTGGCAACGCGCCGGTGGCGAAGGCATCCTGACGACAATCTACGGTATTCTGGTGTTTTTACCGTGGTGGGCGGTTCAGTTCCGCCGCCTGCACGACACCGACCGCTCGGCGTGGTGGGCACTGTTGTTCTTAATCCCGTTTATCGGCTGGCTTATTATCATCGTCTTTAACTGCCAGGCGGGTACGCCAGGCGAAAACCGCTTTGGACCAGATCCGAAACTGGAACCTTAAAACAAATCTGCTCGCCGGATGTCTGACTCATCCGGCTTTTATCATCATGTTGATGAATGAATAATTTACTAATGTTTATTTAAAATATTTCAATGTCGTTATATAAATTACCTATAAAAAACAACCATGTATTTATCTTAAATATCAAAACCTTTATAACATCCGAAAAAGAAAGATACGAATAGCATTTACACAATACCCGGAATAGACTTTCGTCACTTTTAATTAAAGGGATGTTTTTATGCAGTGGTATTTAGCCGTATTAAAAAATTATGTTGGTTTCTCTGGTCGCGCACGTCGTAAAGAGTACTGGATGTTTACTCTGATTAACGCCATCGTCGGCGCTATTATCAATGTCATTCAATTGATTTTAGGTTTAGAGTTTCCATTCCTTTCTCTCATTTACCTGGCAGCAACAATCATTCCGGTCATTGCTCTGTGTGTTCGTCGTCTGCACGATACTGACCGTTCAGGTGCGTGGGCGCTTCTCTATCTGGTACCGATCATTGGCTGGTTAGTTCTGTTTGTATTTGCCTGTTTAGAAGGCAATTCTGGCAGCAATCGTTACGGAAACGATCCTAAGTTTGGTTCAAATTAATCTTAGAATTGGGGCGATATTTCGCCCCTTTTTATTAACAATAATAAATATTATTTTCCGCTAAAAAGTTTGGGAATTTCCCGCAGACACCAGGATTTCGCTTCCCCCATACTGTCACTACGCCAGGCCATAATAATATCGATCTCGCTGGTCGATTCCGGGCTGACGACACGCAACCGCCCTTCCGCAATATCTTTTTCGACCATCGGATACGGCATCGTCGCCACGCCAAGCCCCGCCAGTAATGCCTGACGTTTATCTTCAATCGTGCTCACCGTTAAGCGCGGCTGTTTGTCCAGCAGCTGTACGGTCAACACCGGGCGCTCACGAGCGGTATCCGCTACCGCAATTCCACGATATTTCACGCGCGTCACTTCAGATAACGGTTCCGGCTCCTGATGAATCGGGTGATCAGGCGCGGCAACGTAGACGTTCATTAAGGTATAGAGCTTGCGCGAGTTGATCTCCGACGAGGAACGAAAATGCATATCCGGCGCGATAACGATATCCGCCCGCCCCTGCTCCAGTCGTTCCCACGCCCCCGCCAGCACTTCGGTGATGATTGCCAGTTGGGTATTGGCTTTTGCCGCCAGTTTGTCGATTAACGGGAAAAAGGCAGGTGTCGGTACCAGCGCCTCGGTCACAATGGTGAGATGCGTTTCCCAACCGCGCGCGAGGGCTTCCGCATCGGTAGTCAGTTTATCTGCTGCTTCCAGCAAAACGCGCCCTCGCTCCAGCAACATCCTCCCGACATTGGTGAATTTGGTGCGATGGCCCGAGCGGTCAAACAGCACCACATCCAGCTCTTCTTCCAGTTTTTGCATGGTGTAGCTAAGTGCGGAAGGCACGCGTCCCAGCTCATCCGCCGCCGCCGCAAAACTGCCCCGGCGATCGATCGCATCCATAACCCGTAGTGCTTCCAGCGTTAATGCCCTTTCTTTGGCCATTTCGTTCTCATTCAGGAAATTTGAACATACCGGGCAGAATATCTGGCTAACAATGTAGCGTCCAGCCCCTTACCATAAAAGGAAGTAAAGAGAGGTCAAGAATTATGATTACTACCCGAACTGCCAGGCAGTGTGGACAAGCAGACTACGGATGGTTGCAGGCCCGGTATACTTTTTCCTTTGGACACTACTTCGACCCGAAATTGTTAGGCTATGCCTCCCTGCGTGTGCTTAACCAGGAAGTGCTGGCCCCAGGTGCCGCCTTTCAGCCGCGAACCTATCCCAAAGTCGATATTTTAAATGTGATTCTGGATGGAGAAGCAGAGTATCGCGACAGCGAAGGCAATCATGTTCAGGCCAGCGCCGGTGAGGCGTTGCTGCTCTCTACCCAGCCGGGTGTCAGCTACAGCGAACACAATCTCAGCAAAGACAAACCGTTAACACGAATGCAGCTTTGGCTGGACGCCTGCCCGCAGCGAGAGAATCCGCTGATTCAAAAACTGGCGCTTAATATGGGCAAGCAGCAATTAATCGCCTCGCCAGAGGGTACGATGGGAAGCCTGCAATTACGCCAGCAAGTGTGGCTGCACCATATCGTGCTCGACAAAGGCGAAAGTGCGAATTTCCAGTTGCATGGACCACGCGCGTATTTGCAATCGATTCACGGGAAATTTCATGCGCTTACGCATCATGAAGAGAAAGCGGCGCTGACCTGCGGTGATGGGGCGTTTATTCGTGACGAGGCTAACATTACGCTGGTTGCCGATTCCCCACTGCGCGCTTTGCTGATAGATTTGCCTGTCTAGTTGTTTTTACAGGGAGATGATGATGAGTAAAAAATCGGCCAAAAAGCGCCAGCCAGTGAAGCCCGTGGTGGCGAAAGAACCTGCTCGCACCGCCAAAAATTTTGGCTATGAAGAGATGTTGAGCGAGCTGGAAGCCATCGTCGCGGATGCTGAAACGCGTTTAGCCGAGGATGAAGCTACCGCGTAAAGACAGGTTGCCGGATGCGGCGAAAACGCCTTATCCGGCCTACAAAATCCAACAACATTAACGAATTAAACAACCCGTAGGCCGGATAAGGTGCGCCAGCATCGCATCCGGCACAATACTCAAAACCTGGCGTTTATCTGGCCTTGCTCGCCATAATCTCGATAATCTGCCGATCCGTTTGCTGCATCGAATGGCTTGCTAACGCACACAGGTTGGCAATCGACTGCTCAACATCATGCGCCACGATCCCTTCATTGCCGGTCACGGCGGTATCATCCAGCGCCATTAACACCGCTTTCCACGCAGCCGAAGCACTGGTCGAAACCTTCATCGCGCAGCTGTTCGACGCACCATCGCAAATCATGCCGCTGACATCGCCGATCATACTGCTGATCGCCATCGAGATAGTTTCATAACGCCCATCCACCAGCCATGCCATCCCGGCGGCGGCCCCCATTGCTGCGGTCGTTGCGGCACAAAGTGCAGACAAACGCGGTAACTGGTTATGGATGTAAATTGCGCTCAAATGAGAAAGCATCAGCGCACGCGCCAGTCGTTCATCATCCGCTCCGAAGTGTTCTGCTACAACCACCACAGGCATTGTTGCGGTGATCCCCTGGTTACCCGAGCCGGAGTTACTCATAGCCGGAAGCGTAGCGCCGCCCATACGCGCATCGGATGCCGCGCTGGTACGAATCACAATGGATGAAGAGAGATCTTTCGCCAGCAAACCGCGCTCGCACTGTTTTTCCAGCGTCGCGCCAATATGCAGCCCCCACTTACCGCTCAAACCTTCCTGCGATAACGCACAATTTAGCTTCGCGGAATCGAGAATAAAGCGGATCGCCGCAAACGGGACTTCATTGACGAACTTCAGGATCTCAGCCAGCGTCGTTCTGGAAAGCACCGTCAGCGGAGACTCTTGCTCGCCCTCTGCCACACACGCCTGCTGGGTAAACACCACACTATTGTGCGTCTCAATATGCACAATGTTGGTATGCCCGCCGACGATGGTGACACACGCCCACTTCTCACCGTTCCAGACTTTGGCGCGTGAGAAGAGGATTTCATTGCAAGGTTCCTGGATCTTAACGGAGACTTTCCCCGCCGCCAGCAGTGCTTTGGCATCGGCAATTGCCTGCGCAGTTGCGTCTTTCAGCACTTCCAGCCCGGCGTTGGCATTTCCACCTAACGCCCCCAGCGCCGCCGCAATCGGCAGCCCCACCATTCCCGTGCCGGGAACGGTGACGCCCAGACCGTTCTTCATCAGATTTGGCGAAACCCAGGCTTCTACACGTTCAACCGGACCTTCCAGTTCTGCCGCAGCAACCGCCGCCACCAGCGCCAGTGAAATCGGTTCAGTACATCCCAGCGCCGGTTTTACTTCCTCCTGAACGGCGAGGATGTAACGCTGCCATAACGGATTTAAAGTCGAATCAAACATATTAAAAAACCTTAAAATTTCAGGTAAATCAAGAAAATGCCAGGAACGGAGAAACACAAAGCAACAAACCAGTGACGATAATCAGGTACAGAGACATCCCTTTGTATTTGTGCAATGCCGGTACTTTGTAAACCAGCCACGCCGGGATCAGGCACCCTACCATGCCGAAAATCGGGCTACAGATAGAGGTGAAGCTCAACACCGGTGCGTTCAGTACGATGGCGCTCCAGGCCAGCAAAATGGCGAAAATCATGATGCCGCGCTGAACAAGATTTTCGTTAATCTTCTCGGCAGGCATCTTGCGACGCAGGATGTTCATTACGATCCCTTGCGTTGCTTCGCGAAAGCCTAAATAGACGCCAAAGAATGCAGTCATGACAGCAAAGATATTGAGAATGACGCTGACCACTTTCACCCACGCTGCGCCGTCACCGCTAATAAACTGTGCGGCAATCGCCAGCGCGGAAATATTCTGCTCGTAGGCTTTTACCGCTTCGTCATGTCCCATCGCCAGCGTGAACGACACGGCGTAGAAAAAGACGGTGACAAATAAAATGCCAAACGCGATATTCATTGCCCGCAATGCTTTATGCCGCGCCACTTCAATTGATTTTTCCCGCGAGCGATAAGAGATCACCATCGGGCTTAACGTCTGGATAAACAGAATCGACGTCAGGGTAAACGGCAGCGTAATAATGGCGTTTTTCACCAGCAGCCCCAGCGGCGGTAGCGAACCGACGTTATACAGATGCCACATTCCCACCATCGACACGCCCAGCGCAGCGACTACCAGCAGCTTGGTCAGCACCATGCCGGTCGAAATTTTGAATAACAATTTCTCGCCGCGTGAAGAGATCGCCACCAGAATGCAAATCAGTACCAGACCATAAAAGGGACTGTCTGACAGCAACCCTTCCGTCACACCGAAGGTATGCAGATAGGAAGCACTATCGTTGGTGATGGCGGTGGAATAGACGAACATCCAAATCACCAGCATTACGAAATAGAGCGCACCTAACAGGATGCCCCAGTTTTTACCTAAATAACCGCTAATGACACTCGGGTAATCTTTACATTCTGGTGATTCTGCCAGCGTATTAATAAACAACCGCTGAAACAGATACATTGCCGGGTAACCAATCACCGATGAGAGCAAAAATACCCACAATCCCATCAAACCGACCTGCACCGGGAGAAAAACACAATCGCCATCCCGATACTCATAATCACCCAGCCGGTGTCAGTACTGTCGAATTTGATCGCTTCTCGCCACTCGCTCTCACTCATTCCAGCACGACCCGCCGGGGTCGAAGCGTCTGCAATGACGCCTTTATTCGATGCAATTTCCATAATTTCTGGTAATGACTCCAACTTATTGATAGTGTTTTATGTTCAGATAATGCCCGATGACTTTGTCATGCAGCTCCACCGATTTTGAGAACGACAGCGACTTCCGTCCCAGCCGTGCCAGGTGCTGCCTCAGATTCAGGTTATGCCGCTCAATTCGCTGCGTATATCGCTTGCTGATTACGTGCAGCTTTCCCTTCAGGCGGGATTCATACAG
>NZ_MECT01000027.1:0-12284 GCF_001722145.1 Shigella sp. FC1544 | reverse complement strand
TTTCTGGTGCGTACCGGGCTGAGAGGCGGTGTAAGTGAACTGTAGTTGCCATGTTTTACGGCAATGAGAGCAGAGATAGCGCTGATGTCCGGCAGTGCTTTTGCCGTTACGCACCACGCCTTCAGTAGCGGAGCAGGAAGGACATCTGATGGAAATGGAAGCCACGCAAGCACCTTAAAATCACCATCATACACTAAATCAGTAAGTTGGCAGCATTACCCTTATTGTCGATATTGAACCATTTTGAGGTCACACATATATGTAAGATATTCATAATGCACTTATCCTCGAAAGACACGAGGCTACAGTATAATACTCAAGAATTTTGTCTATTCTAAAATTGTTTAAATGTGAATCGAATCACAATCGTTCGGGGAGCAATATTAAATGCTTTTTTTAAGATTATAAATTACGTAAGAATTTTAATGTTTAAAAAAAGGGTTGAGGAATAACAGGAGTGCTAACAATGAAGCGAAGCCGCATCTGACAGTCAGAATACGGCTTCGTAAGCGCGGTTACTTACCAATACAGAAGCTGGAGAAAATCCGCCCCAGCAGGTCGTCTGAAGTAAATTCCCCGGTGATTTCGCTTAAGTTCTGCTGTGCCAGACGCAACTCTTCCGCCAGCAGTTCACCTGCCCAGGCTCCCAACAGTTGCGCTTTGCCCTGTTGTAGATGTTCCGCTGCCTGTTCCAGCGCCTGTAGGTGGCGACGACGCGCCAGGAAGCCGCCTTCCATGTTGGTGTCAAAGCCCATGCTCTGTTTGAGATGGTTACGCAGCACGTCCACGCCTTCACCAGTCCTTGCCGAGAGACGAATTAACACGTGACCGTTCACTTCACTCATTCCCAGCGTTTCGCCGGTGATATCGGCTTTATTGCGCACCACGGTGATCGGCAGTTTCGCTGGCAGACGGGCAATAAATTCCGGCCAGATCTCTGCCGGATCCACGGCGTCTGTTGTGGTGCCATCGACCATAAACAGCACGCGGTCGGCCTGTTCAATTTCCTGCCACGCGCGCTCGATACCAATACGTTCTACTTCGTCACTGGCTTCACGTAGCCCGGCGGTATCGATGATATGCAGCGGCATTCCGTCAATGTGGATATGCTCACGCAGCACGTCACGCGTAGTTCCGGCGATATCGGTTACGATTGCCGCTTCACGCCCCGCCAGCGCGTTTAACAGGCTCGATTTACCGGCGTTAGGACGTCCGGCAATCACCACTTTCATCCCTTCGCGCAACAAACTACCCTGACGTGCTTCAGCACGCACTGCATCAAGATCGGCAATAACGTCATTGAGCTGGGCTTCAATTTTTCCGTCGGAGAGGAAATCGATCTCTTCATCGGGGAAATCAATTGCCGCTTCGACGTAAATGCGCAAGTGGGTGAGGGCTTCTACCAGATGATTAACCCGTGCGGAGAATGCGCCTTGCAGCGAGTTAAGTGCCGAACGGGCCGCCTGTTCCGAACTGGCGTCGATAAGATCGGCAATCGCCTCGGCCTGGGCTAAGTCAAGTTTATCGTTAAGAAACGCGCGTTCGGAAAACTCACCAGGGCGAGCAATCCGCAGGCCGGGAATGGTCAGAATGCGTTTTAACAGCAGGTCGAGGATCACCGGACCGCCATGACCTTGCAGTTCCAGCACATCTTCGCCGGTGAACGAGTTCGGGCCAGGGAACCATAGCGCAATCCCCTGATCGAGCACGCTGCCGTCGGCGTCTTTAAACGGAAGATAATCGGCGTAGCGCGGCTTAGGCAGTTTACCCAGCACGGTTTCGGCAACTTCACGGGCTTTGAAGCCGGAGATGCGCAGGATGCCAACGCCGCCACGTCCCGGAGGCGTGGCCTGGGCTACGATAGTGTCATTATCGCTCATGATGTTCCTGTTGCTTTGTGTGGCGGATGCGCGGTGCTTATCCGCCCTACGAAAAGAAAAAAGCGGTCAACTGACCGCCCTTATTTTAGCGAAAACTCACCGAATCAGGATTTTTTCTTCTCGCGGCTATGCAGGCCACGTTTTTCCAGACCACGGTAAATCAGCTGCTGCTGAATAATGGTTACCAGGTTGCTGACGATATAGTACAGCACCAGACCTGACGGGAACCACAGGAAGAACACGGTGAAGATGACCGGCATAAAGGTCATGATCTTCTGCTGCATCGGGTCGGTCACTGTGGTCGGCGACATCTTCTGAATGAAGAACATCGTTACGCCCATCAGGATCGGCAGGATGTAGTACGGGTCCTGTGCCGACAGGTCGTGGATCCACAGTGCAAACGGTGCCTGACGCAGTTCAACGGAACCCATCAGCATGTAGTACAACGCCAGGAAGATTGGCATCTGGATCAGCAGCGGGAAGCAGCCGCCCAGCGGGTTAACCTTCTCAGCTTTGTACAGCGCCATCATTTCCTGGCTGATA
The DNA here is from genome assembly GCF_001722145.1 of Shigella sp. FC1544. Lineage (NCBI taxonomy): Bacteria > Pseudomonadati > Pseudomonadota > Gammaproteobacteria > Enterobacterales > Enterobacteriaceae > Shigella > Shigella sp. FC1544. Next base: position 9,861 of record NZ_MECT01000027.1, on the reverse strand, counting down.
CGCTGTTTGTCATCGCCCAGACGCTCACGCATTGCCTGAATCTTCGGCTGCAGCATACGCATCTTCGCCATGGAGGTGTACTGCGTTTTGGTCAGCGGGTACATGATGCCACGAACGATAAAGGTGATGATGATAATGGAGAAGCCCCAGTTACCCACAAAGCTATGGATCCATTTCAGCAGTTTGAACAGCGGCTGAGAGATGAACCACAACCAACCGTAATCAACGGTCAGATCCAGGTGCGGAGCAACAGCTGCCATTTTGTCCTGGATTTCCGGGCCAACCCACAGGGTGCTGTTCATCGCGCCAGTCTGACCAGGCTGAACCAGTACCGGCTGAGATTTATAGCCGATAGCGGCGATGCCGTTACCCAGATTAGCGGTATAGAAGTTGTTGGTACCGTCGTTATGCGGGATCCACGCGGTCGCGAAATACTGTTGCAGCATTGCCACCCAACCACCTTTCGAAGAGATGTTCAGGTTTTCGTTATCGGCAATGGTATCGAACTTGTATTTCTCGTACTTCTCGTCAGGCGTGGAGTACGCCGCGCCGCGGAAGGTGTGCAGTGCGAAGTTGCTGCTTCCGGTATCGAGATGCGGTGGCAGAGTGATGGATTGCTTCAACTGACCAAAGGTGGAGATTTCCAGCGGTTTCTCGCCAGCGTTCTGCACGTTGTAGTTGACGTTGACAGCGTAATCACCACGTTTCAGGACAAACGTTTTGGTAAACGTGTTGCCTGCCGCGTCGGTATACGTCATCGGCACCTGCAGTTCGTTTTGACCTTCAGCCAGCACATAAGCGTCTTTTTCAACGTTATACAGCGGACGCGGGCCGTTAGCCGGGTTATCCGGGCCATCACGACCGGTCAGACCGCTCTGTGCCTGATAAATAAACTGCGGTGAAGTTTCCAGCAGCTGGAACGGCTGGGTAGAGTTCAGCTCTTTCGGGTAAGCAGGCAGCAGAGCTTGCTCAACATCACCACCACGGGTGTTGATGGTCAGATCAAGCACGTCGGTCTTAACCGAGATCAGTTTCCCCTGGCCACTGGCCGGTACGCCCTGGTCGGCGGCGCTACCCGCTGCGGTGGTCGTTGTCTGCGTGGTCTGTTGGGCCTGAGGTTGCGGGTTTTTATCCTGCTCCCAGGCTTGCCAGATCATGAAAGACACGAACAGCAAAGCGATGACTAAAAGATTGCGTTGCGAATCCATCGTTAGTGTTCTCTGGTATCAAATGGTCCGGGCGGGACGGGATCGTCACCACCAGGGTGTAAAGGGTGGCATTTTAATACGCGTTTCACCGTCAACCAACTGCCTTTTATCACTCCAAACCTGCGCAATGCCTCAATTCCGTAGCTTGAACAGGTTGGAGTGAAACGACAATGCGGCCCGAGTAGCGGACTAATCAGGCGTTGATAGACCCGAATGAGGGCTATCAGGACCCGCGAGCCAGGCGACAGTGGCGGCGCCATAATTTTTCCAACGCTTCCGAGAGAGCACGGTTATCGAGGTCGGCAACCCCTTTTTTCGCCACCACCACGAAATCCATAGCCGGGAGTTCATGTTGGCGCAGACGGAAGCTTTCACGCGTCAGACGTTTAATCCGATTGCGTTCATGGGCGCGTCGAACGTTTTTCTTGGCGACTGTAAGACCGATACGGGGATGCCCCAGCGAATTCAGGCGGCCGAGAATGGTAATTTGCGGCGTGCCAGCCCGTTGTGGCTGCTGGAAGACGAATGTGAATTGACTGGGAGTTAACAAGCGTAACTCCCTGGGAAATGCGAGCTTAACCACTCAGGGGTTAGCTTTATTACTTAGAAACGGTCAGACGAGCGCGGCCTTTAGCACGACGACGTGCCAGAACCTGACGACCATTTTTAGTAGCCATACGAGCACGGAAGCCGTGAGAACGGTTGCGCTTCAGTACAGACGGTTGAAAAGTGCGTTTCATGGCGATTTCTACCTAAACTTGAATAAATTCAATGGCTTTATTGGATATCCGCCGAAAAATGAAACGATGGACACCGAAGCCATGGGTGATTAAAGAGGCCGGATTGTAATAATTGTACACTCCGGAGTCAATTCTCTTTCCTTATTTACCGCGCTTTTCCGCACCTTTTCGCAGGGAAAATGTACGACCTCACACCAGTGGAAACCAGCATGGCGCGCCGGGTGGAGGATTATACGGGCTGATGGGTAAAGCGCAAGGATCGTCCTGGATCTTTATTAGATCGATTAAGCCAATTTTTGTCTATGGTCATTAAATTTTTCAATATGCGGCGTAAATCGTGCCCGCCTCGCGGCAGGATCGTTTACACTTAGCGAGTTCTGGAAAGTCCTGTGGATAAATCGGGAAAATCTGTGAGAAACAGAAGATCTCTTGCGCAGTTTAGGCTATGATCCGCGGTCCCGATCGTTTTGCAGGATCTTGATCGGGCATATAACCGCAGACAGCGGTTCGTGCGTCACCCTCAAGCAGGGTCTTTTCGACGTACGTCAACAATCATGAATGTTTCAGCCTTAGTCATTATCGACTTTTGTTCGAGTGGAGTCCGCCGTGTCACTTTCGCTTTGGCAGCAGTGTCTTGCCCGATTGCAGGATGAGTTACCAGCCACAGAATTCAGTATGTGGATACGCCCATTGCAGGCGGAACTGAGCGATAACACGCTGGCCCTGTACGCGCCAAACCGTTTTGTCCTCGATTGGGTACGGGACAAGTACCTTAATAATATCAATGGACTGCTAACCAGTTTCTGCGGAGCGGATGCCCCACAGCTGCGTTTTGAAGTCGGCACCAAACCGGTGACGCAAACGCCACAAGCGGCAGTGACGAGCAACGTCGCGGCCCCTGCACAGGTGGCGCAAACGCAGCCGCAACGTGCTGCGCCTTCTACGCGCTCAGGTTGGGATAACGTCCCGGCCCCGGCAGAACCGACCTATCGTTCTAACGTAAACGTCAAACACACGTTTGATAACTTCGTTGAAGGTAAATCTAACCAACTGGCGCGCGCGGCGGCTCGCCAGGTGGCGGATAACCCTGGCGGTGCCTATAACCCGTTGTTCCTTTATGGCGGCACGGGTCTGGGTAAAACTCACCTGCTGCATGCGGTGGGTAACGGCATTATGGCGCGCAAGCCGAATGCCAAAGTGGTTTATATGCACTCCGAGCGCTTTGTTCAGGACATGGTTAAAGCCCTGCAAAACAACGCGATCGAAGAGTTTAAACGCTACTACCGTTCCGTAGATGCACTGCTGATCGACGATATTCAGTTTTTTGCTAATAAAGAACGATCTCAGGAAGAGTTTTTCCATACCTTCAACGCCCTGCTGGAAGGTAATCAACAGATCATTCTCACCTCGGATCGCTATCCGAAAGAGATCAACGGCGTTGAGGATCGTTTGAAATCCCGCTTCGGTTGGGGACTGACTGTGGCGATCGAACCGCCAGAGCTGGAAACCCGTGTGGCGATCCTGATGAAAAAGGCCGACGAAAACGACATTCGTTTGCCGGGCGAAGTGGCGTTCTTTATCGCCAAGCGTCTACGATCTAACGTACGTGAGCTGGAAGGGGCGCTGAACCGCGTCATTGCCAATGCCAACTTTACCGGACGGGCGATCACCATCGACTTCGTGCGTGAGGCGCTGCGCGACTTGCTGGCATTGCAGGAAAAACTGGTCACCATCGACAATATTCAGAAGACGGTGGCGGAGTACTACAAGATCAAAGTCGCGGATCTCCTTTCCAAGCGTCGATCCCGCTCGGTGGCGCGTCCGCGCCAGATGGCGATGGCGCTGGCGAAAGAGCTGACTAACCACAGTCTGCCGGAGATTGGCGATGCGTTTGGTGGTCGTGACCACACGACGGTGCTTCATGCCTGCCGTAAGATCGAGCAGTTGCGTGAAGAGAGCCACGATATCAAAGAAGATTTTTCAAATTTAATCAGAACATTGTCATCGTAAACCTATGAAATTTACCGTAGAACGTGAGCATTTATTAAAACCGCTACAACAGGTGAGCGGTCCGTTAGGTGGTCGTCCTACGCTACCGATTCTCGGTAATCTGCTGTTACAGGTTGCTGACGGTACGTTGTCGCTGACCGGTACTGATCTCGAGATGGAAATGGTGGCACGTGTTGCGCTGGTTCAGCCACACGAGCCAGGAGCAACGACCGTTCCGGCGCGCAAATTCTTTGATATCTGCCGTGGTCTGCCTGAAGGCGCGGAAATTGCCGTGCAGCTGGAAGGTGAACGGATGCTGGTGCGCTCCGGGCGTAGCCGTTTTTCGCTGTCTACCCTGCCAGCGGCGGATTTCCCGAACCTCGATGACTGGCAGAGCGAAGTCGAATTTACCCTGCCGCAGGCGACGATGAAGCGTCTGATTGAAGCGACCCAGTTTTCGATGGCGCATCAGGATGTTCGCTATTACTTAAACGGTATGCTGTTTGAAACCGAAGGCGAAGAACTGCGCACCGTAGCGACCGATGGTCACCGTCTGGCAGTCTGTTCAATGCCAATTGGTCAATCTTTGCCAAGCCATTCGGTGATCGTGCCGCGTAAAGGCGTGATTGAACTGATGCGTATGCTCGACGGCGGCGACAATCCGCTGCGCGTGCAGATTGGCAGCAATAACATTCGTGCCCACGTTGGCGACTTTATCTTCACCTCCAAACTGGTGGATGGTCGCTTCCCGGATTACCGCCGCGTTCTACCGAAGAACCCGGACAAACATCTGGAAGCTGGCTGCGATCTGCTCAAGCAGGCGTTTGCCCGTGCGGCAATTCTCTCTAACGAGAAATTCCGCGGCGTACGTCTTTATGTCAGCGAAAACCAGCTGAAAATCACTGCCAACAACCCGGAACAGGAAGAAGCGGAAGAGATCCTCGACGTTACCTATAGCGGTGCGGAGATGGAAATCGGCTTCAACGTCAGCTATGTGCTGGATGTTCTGAACGCGCTGAAATGCGAAAACGTCCGCATGATGCTGACCGATTCGGTTTCCAGCGTGCAGATTGAAGATGCGGCCAGCCAGAGCGCGGCTTATGTTGTCATGCCAATGAGACTGTAATGTCCCTCACCCGCTTGTTGATCCGCGATTTCCGCAATATCGAAACCGCGGATCTCGCCTTATCTCCCGGCTTTAACTTTCTGGTAGGTGCCAACGGCAGTGGCAAAACCAGCGTGCTGGAAGCCATCTATACGCTCGGCCATGGTCGGGCGTTTCGCAGTTTGCAGATTGGTCGCGTCATTCGCCATGAGCAGGAGGCATTTGTTCTCCATGGGCGATTACAGGGCGAAGAGCGCGAGACGGCGATTGGCTTAACCAAAGACAAACAAGGCGACAGCAAAGTCCGCATCGACGGTACTGACGGGCATAAAGTCGCGGAGCTGGCGCACCTGATGCCGATGCAGCTGATAACGCCAGAAGGGTTTACTTTACTCAACGGCGGCCCCAAATACAGAAGAGCATTTCTCGACTGGGCATGCTTTCACAACGAACCCGGATTTTTCACCGCCTGGAGCAATCTCAAGCGATTGCTCAAGCAGCGCAATGCGGCGCTGCGCCAGGTGACACGTTACGAACAGCTACGCCCGTGGGATAAAGAGCTGATCCCGCTGGCGGAGCAAATCAGCACCTGGCGCGCGGAGTATAGCGCCGGTATCGCGGCTGATATGGCCGATACTTGTAAGCAATTTCTCCCTGAGTTTTCTCTGACTTTCTCTTTCCAGCGCGGCTGGGAGAAAGAGACAGAATATGCTGAGGTGCTGGAACGTAATTTTGAACGCGATCGCCAGCTAACCTACACCGCGCATGGCCCGCATAAAGCGGACTTACGCATTCGCGCCGACGGTGCGCCGGTGGAAGATACCTTATCGCGTGGGCAGCTTAAGCTGTTGATGTGCGCCTTACGTCTGGCGCAAGGAGAGTTCCTCACCCGTGAAAGCGGGCGGCGGTGTCTCTACCTGATAGATGATTTTGCCTCTGAGCTTGATGATGAGCGTCGCGGGCTGCTTGCCAGCCGCTTAAAAGCGACGCAATCACAGGTCTTTGTCAGCGCGATCAGTGCTGAACACGTTATAGACATGTCGGACGAAAATTCGAAGATGTTTACCGTGGAAAAGGGTAAAATAACGGATTAACCCAAGTATAAATGAGCGAGAAACGTTGATGTCGAATTCTTATGACTCCTCCAGTATCAAAGTCCTGAAAGGGCTGGATGCGGTGCGTAAGCGCCCGGGTATGTATATCGGCGACACGGATGACGGCACCGGTCTGCACCACATGGTATTCGAGGTGGTAGATAACGCTATCGACGAAGCGCTCGCGGGTCACTGTAAAGAAATTATCGTCACCATTCACGCCGATAACTCTGTCTCTGTACAGGATGACGGGCGCGGCATTCCGACCGGTATTCACCCGGAAGAGGGCGTATCGGCGGCGGAAGTGATCATGACCGTTCTGCACGCAGGCGGTAAATTTGACGATAACTCCTATAAAGTGTCCGGCGGTCTGCACGGCGTTGGTGTTTCGGTAGTAAACGCCCTGTCGCAAAAACTGGAGCTGGTTATCCAGCGCGAGGGTAAAATTCACCGTCAGATCTACGAACACGGTGTACCGCAGGCTCCGCTGGCGGTTACCGGCGAGACTGAAAAAACCGGCACCATGGTGCGTTTCTGGCCCAGCCTCGAAACCTTCACCAATGTGACCGAGTTCGAATATGAAATTCTGGCGAAACGTCTGCGTGAGTTGTCGTTCCTCAACTCCGGCGTTTCCATTCGTCTGCGCGACAAGCGTGACGGCAAAGAAGACCACTTCCACTATGAAGGCGGCATCAAGGCGTTCGTTGAATATCTGAACAAGAACAAAACGCCGATCCATCCGAATATCTTCTACTTCTCCACCGAAAAAGACGGTATTGGCGTCGAAGTGGCGTTGCAGTGGAACGATGGCTTCCAGGAAAACATCTACTGCTTTACCAACAACATTCCGCAGCGTGACGGCGGTACCCACCTGGCAGGCTTCCGTGCGGCGATGACCCGTACCCTGAACGCCTACATGGACAAAGAAGGCTACAGCAAAAAAGCCAAAGTCAGCGCCACCGGTGACGATGCGCGTGAAGGCCTGATTGCGGTCGTTTCCGTAAAAGTGCCGGACCCGAAATTCTCCTCCCAGACCAAAGACAAACTGGTTTCTTCTGAGGTGAAATCGGCGGTTGAACAGCAGATGAACGAACTGCTGGCAGAATACCTGCTGGAAAACCCAACCGACGCGAAAATCGTGGTTGGCAAAATTATCGATGCTGCCCGTGCCCGTGAAGCGGCGCGTCGCGCGCGTGAAATGACCCGCCGTAAAGGTGCGCTCGACTTAGCGGGCCTGCCGGGCAAACTGGCAGACTGCCAGGAACGCGATCCGGCGCTTTCCGAACTGTACCTGGTGGAAGGGGACTCCGCGGGCGGCTCTGCGAAGCAGGGGCGTAACCGCAAGAACCAGGCGATTCTGCCGCTGAAGGGTAAAATCCTCAACGTTGAGAAAGCGCGCTTCGATAAGATGCTCTCTTCTCAGGAAGTGGCGACGCTTATCACCGCGCTTGGCTGTGGTATCGGTCGTGACGAGTACAACCCGGACAAACTGCGTTATCACAGCATCATCATCATGACCGATGCGGACGTCGACGGCTCGCACATTCGTACGCTGCTGTTGACCTTCTTCTATCGTCAGATGCCGGAAATCGTTGAACGCGGTCACGTCTACATCGCTCAGCCGCCGCTGTACAAAGTGAAGAAAGGCAAGCAGGAACAGTACATTAAAGACGACGAAGCGATGGATCAGTACCAGATCTCTATCGCGCTGGACGGCGCAACGCTGCACACCAACGCCAGCGCACCGGCATTGGCTGGCGAAGCGTTAGAGAAACTGGTGTCTGAGTACAACGCGACGCAGAAAATGATCAACCGCATGGAGCGTCGTTATCCGAAAGCAATGCTGAAAGAGCTTATCTATCAGCCGACGCTGACGGAAGCCGACCTCTCTGATGAGCAGACCGTTACCCGCTGGGTGAACGCGCTGGTCAGCGAACTGAACGACAAAGAACAGCACGGCAGCCAGTGGAAGTTTGATGTCCACACCAATGCCGAACAAAACCTGTTCGAGCCGATTGTTCGCGTGCGTACCCACGGTGTGGATACTGACTATCCGCTGGATCACGAATTTATCACTGGTGGCGAATATCGTCGTATCTGCACGCTGGGTGAGAAACTGCGTGGCTTGCTGGAAGAAGATGCATTTATCGAACGTGGCGAGCGTCGTCAGCCGGTAGCCAGCTTCGAGCAGGCGCTGGACTGGCTGGTGAAAGAGTCTCGTCGCGGTCTCTCCATCCAGCGTTATAAAGGTCTGGGCGAGATGAACCCGGAACAGCTGTGGGAAACCACCATGGACCCGGAAAGTCGTCGTATGCTGCGCGTTACCGTTAAGGATGCGATTGCCGCTGACCTGTTGTTCACCACGCTGATGGGCGACGCCGTAGAACCGCGTCGTGCGTTTATTGAAGAGAACGCCCTGAAAGCGGCGAATATTGATATTTAATGGCGTTAACCATGCGAGCATGCCTGATGCGCTACGCTTATCAGGCCTACGAAAATCTTGCAATGTATTGAATTTTAATGATTTTGTAGGCCAGGTAAGACGTTAACGCCGCATCCGGCAAGAAGCTATAAAAAAAGGGCGGAGATCATCTCCGCCCTTTTTATTTCTGCAATCCGCAATTATCATCCCGCAGATCTATACTTTTTGGGTCAACACGTAACGCTTTACAGGTGATTATCATGGGGCTTTTTGATGAAGTTGTCGGTGCCTTTCTGAAAGGCGATGCGGGGAAATATCAGGCTATTTTAAGTTGGGTTGAGGAGCAGGGCGGCATTCAGGTGCTGCTGGAAAAACTGCAAAGTGGCGGCTTAGGGGCCATTCTCTCAACCTGGTTGAGTAATCAGCAGAGCAATCAATCAGTTAGCGGCGAGCAACTGGAATCGGCGCTCGGCACAAATGCGGTGTCCGATCTCGGGCAAAAACTTGGCGTGGATACCAGTACGGCTTCCAGTTTACTGGCAGAACAATTGCCGAAGATTATTGATGCGCTCTCACCGCAAGGTGAAGTGTCTTCACAAGCCAATAACGATCTGCTTTCCGCAGGTATGGAACTGCTGAAAGGGAAACTCTTCCGCTAAGCAAATGGGGAGCATGCAACCCGCGTTGCATCCCCCTTTTCCCTCGGGTGTTGTACTGATTTTTGAGCGGAATCGCGTTAGCATGGGTCAGGAACTAATCTACCTGGGGAACTCATGGCTATCAAACTCATTGCTATCGATATGGATGGCACCCTTCTGCTGCCCGATCACACCATTTCACCCGCCGTTAAAAATGCGATTGCCGCAGCTCGCGCCCGTGGCGTGAATGTCGTGCTAACGACGGGTCGCCCTTATGCAGGCGTTCACAACTACCTGAAAGAGCTGCATATGGAACAGCCGGGCGACTACTGCATTACTTATAACGGCGCGCTGGTACAGAAGGCCGCTGATGGTAGCACCGTGGCGCAAACTGCTCTCAGTTATGACGACTATCGTTTCCTGGAAAAACTCTCTCGCGAAGTCGGTTCACGTATAGGAAATTGAAAAACTAAGCGATACCCCTGTCCGCGCCTTATGCCACGTGAGCTTTTCTGCTTTTCCCTCCACTCCGGTGTTTTCTCTCTCTGCATGGTCGATTCTTATACCGCAACAGGCTGTTTTTTATACTTGCACCGATTCCCGGGCACACTTAGCCTGTGTCAGGCCGGCATATACCTCAGCAGACTGATATCCCGCGCGTTTTT